>JAUMAI010000044.1:0-3346 GCA_032116775.1 Pirellula sp.
CACCCCGGCGCTTGAGACGTACAGCCGCCTCGGACCGCGGAGCATGGATGCGCTGCAGTTGGCAGCGCGTGCGGCTGTATTGTACGGCACGGCGGTGATGCCGCCAGGGCTCTTGCAGCGACGGTGGCGCCAGGGTTTGTTTTTTATGCGGATCCGCGAACGGCATTCGGACAAGCTTCGTTATTTGGCCAACGCCGTTTATCATGGCGTTCCAGAAGTACTTTTAGGTAATCATCGCAATCGCAGTTTAGCGCAATCGCCTGGGATCGAAAGCAAGTCGGGAGAAGTGAAGGCATGATTTCCGGCAAGGAATTTCGTAAACAGTTATGAGTTCATCGCTGGGCATATGGTGTCTTGTGGCGAGTCAATCGCTTTTACACAGTAGGTCTGATTTTATGCGGTTTCCTAGCAGGCATGACCCCGGTCTTGCTGTTCATGAGTTTACGAGGACTGATCGACGACCAGTTGAGCAATCAAGGCAAGGGGGTTCAGAATTGGTTGTTTCTGCTGATGTGGGTGGGGATCGCCGAGGCAGTGGTAGGTCTTGCACACAAATTGTTCCGTAACTTGTTGCGCGAGAGAGCATTGGTCGAAATCAACGAATTGATTCTACGCAGGTCACTTCTGCGTCCTGTTTCGTTCTTTGAGCAAAGCAAATCGGTGAATCAACTCGAGAAAATCAAATCGAACAGCGCAGAGCGTTTGGTCGAGTTGGTAGGAAGAAATTCTCAGATCATCGCATCACTGATTCAAATCGTCACGATCTCCGTGATGTTAGCGCGTATTGAGCCATTGATTCTTGTGGTAGTCCCTCCCTGCTTTCTTCCTTATCTCTGGTTTCAGTTACGGCTTGGCTCCAAGATGTCGGAAGATATTCAAGAGCGCGCTAAAGATCGCAGGCGAATCGGGTATTTCGTCGGATTGCTTACACTACCGCAAAGTGTTGCAGAAACACGACTCTTAGGGATCTCCGATCACTTGATCTCACAATTTCGAGCAGCTTTGTCGACCAAGCGAGACGAGGAAGCGCAAAAGGACTTTAAGCAGTTTATTGGGGGTTCATTATTTTCTATCCTGTGCACAATCCTGTTTGTGGGGTTGATCTACCGCATGCTTATGCGACCCGGAGGGGCAACCGTTGGCTTGGGTAGCATTGTATTTTTCGCAGCCTCTTCCATTCGATTGCGAAAGTCGCTTGAAGACGCCACACATTCCCTCGCAGCGATTGCGGATCATCAAGTCTATGCGGCTTCTTTGAAGCAATTCATCGACGGTAATGATGACGAAACGCCTATCGCTAAAACACCGTTAGAAACCACAGACGGGATACGGACGGAAACAACGGAACAAGCCGCGAGCTTTCGGTCCGAGATTTGTTTTGAGAACGTTTCATTTCGGTACGAAGGCCAAGAGCAGCTTGCATTGACGGACGTTTCCTTCACGATCCATCCGGGAGAAACCATTGCGATTGTCGGGGAGAACGGTTCAGGGAAGTCCACACTGGTCAAACTGATCGCAGGGATCTACAAACCGGAATCGGGAACGATTCGAATAGACGGACGATCCCTCGCCGATCACGACATGGACGATTTGTATCAGAAGATCGCTTTTGTGTTTCAAGACTTCGGTAGGTACAACGTGACGCTCCTCGAGAATGTCGCTTATGGGAACTGGGCAAAATACTCGAAAGAATCCGAAGCCGACCTTGTAGCAGAACTGCAACCTTCGATCGCTCGTGTTGGTTTAGAAAAAGAGTTAACGAAAATGCCGAAAGGACTTCAAACCGTACTGGGGCGAACCTTTGGCGAATACGAACCATCGGGTGGAGTCTGGCAAAAGATCGCATTAGCACGTGCCTTTGCCAAAAAGGCACCGATCTTGATTATGGACGAGCCATCTTCTGCTATCGACGCTCGAGCCGAATTCGAGTTGTTTGGGCGAATTAGCGATCTTTCGGAGGGACGAACCACAGTCCTAATTTCCCACCGATTCTCGACCGTCTCGATGGCGACCCGAATCTTCGTGATTGACCGAGGACGGTTGGTTGAAGAAGGCAACCACGCAGACTTGATGAAGCTCAATGGGCGATACGCCATGCTTTACAACTATCACAAGAAGCTCCACGGGGAAGGGGGCGTAAATGATTGATGTATTGATATTGTACGACGTCGACGGATGGGCTTACCATTTTCGCGCACTGGCTTTGCAACGCTACTGCCCCGAAGGATTCCGGGTGCGTATTGCTGCAATGGACGCGGCATCAAGCGCACTTGAGCCTATTCCAACAGGCTCTATTTCAACGGAGTCGAAAGAAGGGAAATCGCCTAGAGAGCGACTTAAGGAGATATTCGGAACTGATGCGCCCCCAGATGTGGTTCTAACCCTTTGCTCATTCCTTGCGAAACCCGTTCGCCGATTTCTCGATGAGATGGGCTGGGACTCCAAAGTGATTGTCTCCAGCAACAACGGCTGGCCGAGGCGTTTCGAACAATTCCAAACCCTCTTTAACCAAGCAGACTGGGTAGTACTTAACAATCAAGAGTACTGGGAGAAAGCAGAACGTCCTGCGCGATGCTCCGCGATTTCCAACGGCGTGGATTTGACCAAGTTTTACTTAGAGAAGCCAATTTCCAATCGAGCATCGAAAGTTATCTGGTGCGGCTCACAACTGCACCGAGACATCAAGGGATACGATGAGTTCCTTGTACCCATTTTCGAGCAGTTGCAACGAGAAGGTATCGAATGCGAAGCTTTGTTGGTCGATTCGCGAGGAAGCGATCGGTTGACTCGAGATCAGATGCGAAGCTGGTACAACAGTGCAACTGTTTTTGTATGTACAAGCGATACCGAAGGCACACCCAACCCTGCATTGGAGGCTGCCGCGTGTGGATGCACTGTCGTAACGACGAGAGTCGGAAACATGCCTGAGTTGATCAAGCATGGCATCAACGGGATCTTCGTTGAACGCAACCTCAACAGTATTCTTGATGGTATCCGATCAGCGATCGCTAATAGCGTGCCCCTAGCTAGCGAACTGTTTCGCGATATTCAAAGCTGGTGTTGGAGCACTCGATCAAAGGAGTACTTCCGGTTGTTTGCCGATCTGGCCTGCAATCAACAAACTTCATCGAAACACGCACAAATCAAATCGCTGTCCGCCATCGATTCTCCCACCTCCTGCAATTCACTAAGTGAAGATGTCACCGTTTTTTTTTCGACAGTAAACAGCGACAGCTTTCAAGAGTGCATGAAGCATTTATCGATGCAAGACACAAGGTTCCATTTGGAAGTCATCGAGAATGTTGCACCTATGTCAGCGGCTTTTCAAAGAATGCTCGATCGCTGC
>JAUMAI010000045.1:0-2686 GCA_032116775.1 Pirellula sp.
AGCAGGAAAGGTTCGCCTATCCTATTTCCCGGAACAGCAGCACAAACAGATCAAATCAACTTCCTGGATAACCACCAGTGAAAATAACGATTACACCGCGCAATGGAAATTACAGGGACTCAAGCCAGGAACCACATACAAAACGATCGTCGAAGCACAAACCATCGGGGGTGAGCCATCCGCCGTTCTTAGAGGATCCTTTAAAACAGCGCCACCTGAAAACGAAAGCCGTGCAATCAAATTTTGCATCACCACGTGCCACGATTTCATTCGCCGCGATGATGGCCTGAAAGGCCACAAAATTTATCCATCGATGAAGCAACTCAACCCAGACTTCATCGTCCACGCCGGTGATATTGAGTATTATGACAAACCTGACCCTTGGGCGTTAACCATACCTCTCATGCGATTCAAATGGGGACGACTTTTCGCCTTGCCTAATAATCGTGACTTCTACAATAAGACAACATCGTATTTTATGAAGGATGATCACGACACATTAGCCGATGATTGTTGGCCAGGACGCAGTTATGGTGCAGTAACCTTCGAGGAAGGTGTACAGCTATTTAATAACGAACAATTCCCGAGCAAAAAGCAACGTTATCAAACAATTCGCTGGGGTCATGACATACAAATATGGATCCTAGAAGGCCGTGATTATCGCAGTCCAAACAACATGCCCGATGGACCAGAGAAAACAATACTTGGCCCAGAACAAAAAGAATGGTTATTCAAGACACTTGAATCATCAAACGCAACTTACAAACTCGTCTTCAGCCCCACACCTATAGTAGGACCAGATCGAGCCAACAAAAAAGACAATCACGCCAATGAAGAGTTTGCCTATGAAGGCAATCAGATTCGACAGAAATTCTCAGAAATTCCTGGTTTAATCGTCTTCTGCGGCGATCGCCACTGGCAATACGCTTCCGTCGATGAAAAGACTCGACTGTGGGAGTTTGGATGTGGGCCTGGAAGCGAGAATCACGAGTTAGGTTGGAAACCTGGCGATGTTCGTCCAGCCCATCGCTTTTTGCGCGTCCAAGGGGGATTCATCTCAGCCGAACTTTCCTACGGCAGCGCCCCAAATACCCCCCAACTCCTAATCCGCCATCATGCCGTATCCGGTGAGCCGGTAAGTCAATTCGATTTCCCTGCGACTTTCGGAACACCAGAAGCAAATCAATAACGAGTCCAAGTATTACTCGAGCAGAGAACTCTCGATTAGAATTAGGGTCGAAACAGAACAAGTCATCGGGAAACTCCCGATGACTTGAAAACTGACAGACTCTCTCGAAAGTTAACAGTCCACCATTGAGCGGATACTAATTCCAATCGATAGAAAGTTCGGCGAGCAAACTTTCTTCGTAATCGGCGAAATCAAAGAGGGAATCATCTTCATCACTTTTTCCTTCATGACTTAACGCACGATCCATACTTTCGAAAGCTGGCCCGACCGAAATATTTGCCGAGGTACGATTGAATCTATGTCGGACGACACGATCACTCAAGTCCGTCATCTCTAGGGTTGGAATAGTCTCTCTAGCATCGACTAACTTCTTGGTCTTAACGGTAGATGCCTCAGCAGAAACCGCCCCGAACACAACATCAATCGAGTTGCGATAAGTCTCACTTGATTGTTCAAGATCAGCAACGCCATCTTCTGACGACAGCGCGGGTGGTGGATCCGCAATACCTTGTGGATTGGTATTCGTGGGGCTTAGCGTAAAAACGGGACCATTGGCTGGTGTGGCCGCTGCGGTTCGACCGTTGGTATACTTAAATACTTGCTTCGTCGTGCCATTGTCCACCACCCACAGATCACCAGAAGTTGCTCCGGGATCAAGTGTGATACCAGTTGGTGCCTTATTAGCTGTGCTCAGATTCCATGAGTTGGACAGAGCGATTGCGCCTGTAGTTACGTTGACGGTGTAACGGAACACTTTGTCCGTTGCCGCATCGTCAACTACCCATAAATACCTGTTAGTCCCATCCGAACCGTAGACTAAGTCTTTGGCGTTCTTGTTTCCGCTATTTAAAGCAAAACTTCCGGTTGCGGTGACCACTCCAGTCGCTAAACGACTAGCTGTATCTTTGTAGAAATAGACACGATCTGACTTCGAATCAACGATCCAAATACTCGTACCATCCGTCGCGATACCTTCTACGGTAGCTGTCGAAGCGATTGTGCCAGCAGTCCAGGATCCAAGCTTTCCACCACTGTTGTTGTAGACATAAACATTCCGATTTCGATCAACGACCCACAATCGGTCACCGTCTACATTGGAGACGATTCCGCGCGGTGCTGTATTGGCGGTATCAATTGTGTAATTTTCGATTGCGGCACCGGCAGCATCGTACTCGAAGGTTCGATCAGGAGACCCATCATTCACCACGAAGAATTTGGTCGAAATATCATTATCGAGATTGGTTAATGATAGGTCAGCTGGATTATGGGTATTGTAGGAACCATCACCGGAGATTGCGGCGGCGATGACAACTGAATACGCAATATTGCCATCCGTTTGAGCATCATCAACGCCGGTGACCGTTACCGTTTGGGGACTATTCCAATTACTGCTCGTAAACACCAGAGAGCTAACACTCACGGCACCTTCAGTGGTGTCGCTAGAACTTACTGGAATCGTAACATTCGCTAAAGGCTCTGAATTGAGTCTTACCGTGA
>JAUMAI010000046.1:0-3109 GCA_032116775.1 Pirellula sp.
GAACCTCCGAGCCCAAAAGATTATCCAACTTTCGGTTCGCAGGTCGCTCGCATTAAGCCGCCCGAAGCGGCGATGTTGCCATTCGTGATGATGCCGCGACCGCTGCAAGAGAGCAATGTGGTCAACAAAGCGGGAACCGCCGGATTTTTGGGTCGAGCCTACGATCCTTATTATCTTTTCCCACCTGGGGACGATATGGATTTGGCCAAGATGGAACGCATCAGCGTTGAAGACTTGCGACTGCGGCCGGAAGTTTCGCTCTCACGCTTGGAAAGAAGAGCCAAGCTACGCGACTTGATCAATGCAGGTATGCCCACGATTGAAAAGGCAACTGAGCAATATGATCTCGATGATTATTACCAACAGGCGCTTAGTTTGATCAGTAGCGGACGTGCCCGCGAAGCTTTCAATTTGAGCTCCGAATCGAGCAAGCTTCGAGATCGCTATGGACGAAATACATTCGGCCAGTGTTGCTTGTTAGCGCGTCGGTTAATTGAAGCTGGTACTCGAGTTGTTGAGGTGGTTTGGCCAAAGGTTGCCAACAGCGACAATCACTCCTGGGACGTGCATACCGACCTCAGCAAGCGTATGAAGAATCAGTCTGCCCCAATGTTGGATGCCGGTTTGTCGACCTTGCTTGACGATTTGGATGAGCGAGGACTGTTGGAAGAAACCTTGGTGGTTGCCGTGGGTGAGTTTGGACGAAGTCCTCAGCGTGGAGTTAGCACCAGCGGCAATAGTAACAGTGACGATGGTCGAGATCATTGGCCCTATTGCTACACGGCCTGTGTCGCAGGCGCTGGAATCAAGCGAGGTTCTGTTTATGGTTTGAGCGACCAGACTGCGTCGGCTCCACTAGAGAAACCAGTTCATCCGACCGAACTGCTGGCTACGATGTATCATTCGTTGGGAATCTATCCTGAGACGATTGTGTACAACCATCTCAATCAGCCTCGTGAATTGGTCAAGGCACAGGCGGTAACGGCCTTGTTCGATGGTTGAGAAATTCTCAGCATCCCAAAGTTGGTTGCCAAGTCTGAGAATTAATTAGGATGAAATAACGCTCTCCTGCCAACCAGGGCCGACATGGACTGGTGTGTGGATAGGGGGGCGTTACAATCATCCTCTTCTGGCTCGCGTGCCTTTTGGGGAAATGTATGTCCGCAATTCAAACGTCGCGCACGGTTGTTGTCGACGATGTAAAGATTGATTTGAAGATTCCGGCAGTCGCTGCGTTTTGGGCTTGGCTAATCCCTGGGGCTGGCCACTACTATCAGCGGCGTTATCGAAAATCGTTGCTGTTCGCGCTCTGCATTATATTGACCTATTTGATGGGGATGATTCTGGGCGGAGGTAAGGTGGTCTATGCGAAGTGGGATGGCGAAGAGAAACGCTGGCCCTTTCTCTGCCAAATAGGTGCAGGGGCTATCACCTTTCCAGCGGTCATTCAGGCATACCGCAAAACCAAACGACAGGAGCCGATTTTGGGTGGTTTCATGGCTCCACCCGATGCTCGTACCTTATCGAACTGGAACAAAGACCTCGCGGCAGGTTGTGATATAGGTACTCTTTACACCATGGTCGCTGGCTTGATGAACTTTCTTGTGATCTTTGATGCCTACCTGGGGCCGCTACCAATGCCGGTAGACAACAAAGGGAAGTCGCGAGAAAAGGATGAAGCGACAACAGAGAGCGAGAAATCTGCCAGTTAGGTTTGAGGATCAACGTTATGACATTGCAAATGTCGCCGACTTACATCTTATTGGCCTTGCCGCTGCTAGTTGCATTTTCTTTTGTGTACGCGGCGACTCGCCATGAACGCCAAGATTTAATTTTGCAGCAAGCTTGGCGAACGGCAGTCTGGATTGTTGCGTTTCTCGGAGCTATCTTTCTAATCCTGTGGATTGTGTCACTGCTCGTCGCCTGATGGGTAGGCCTCTCGCTTCTCCCGCGATCGCTTGCTTAGCTTAGCTGTCCATATTGTAGCCGTAGCATTGTTAAAGGATCACTCATGCGCACTCTCGTCCGTTCCGCTTGCGTAGCCCTGGCACTGGTTGGTGGAGCTGCTTTATGGAATCAAGCTGATGAGTACCTGAGCGGTATCGTTTGGCCGGAGCCACCTGTGATAAAACCAGGCGATGATGCTACCGCGCCGAGCGATGCAATCGTCCTGTTCGACGGCAAGAATCTAGATGCTTGGCATAATGGGGATAAGTGGAAGATCAAAGATGGCGTTGCCACGGCCAATGGAGGTGGAGTCCATACCAAGCAGTCTTTTGGCGATTGCCAACTGCATATCGAATTTGCGACTCCGGAAAAAGTAGAAGGCAACGGTCAAGGACGCGGTAACAGTGGCGTGTACATCATGGGACGTTACGAGGTACAGATTCTGGATTCCTTCCAAAACGCGACATACTTTGATGGTCAATGTGGGGCTCTCTATAAACAGCAGCCCCCGATGGTTAATGCCAGCCGAGCTCCTGGACAGTGGCAAGAGTATGATATTTTTTTTACGGCTCCACGCTTTCACACCGATGGTTCACTGAAGCAACCAACCTATATCACGGTAGTTCATAATGGAGTCTTGATTCATAACCACGTGGAACTATCCGGAGGAACGTCATGGTCGGAACCACCCCGATATTCCTCACATCCGGAAAAAGAGCCGCTTCATTTGCAGTTTCATGGCAATCCTGTTCGCTTCCGCAATATCTGGATTCGCGAGAATATCCAGCCTTTAGTGGGTAAGAAACCTGCTTAATAAAAAATGTCCGTCATTTCCTGAGCATAAGCTAGACTACCTAAATAGATCCTTGGCAACTGTTCCAGTCGGTGGGTTCGCGTCCAAGGAGCTGTTTTATTCGGTCGGTGACCCGACGGTATCAGTGGAGATACCGTAAGCACTGATGAGACGTAGTCCAGCGATTTTGTTCGGGGTATTGATGTCCGTCGCGGATACCAAAAACGAATTGCGAGAAGCCTTACTGGCAGCACGGATCGCGCGCGTCAGTCCATTGCCACCAGAGGCATGTCGATGGATTTTATCGGAAACACCGCTGGCGGTAGATGATCGACTAAGACTTCTAACGGACTTGATAGATCGCATCGC
>JAUMAI010000047.1:0-2773 GCA_032116775.1 Pirellula sp.
CATACTGGTGCTGGCGGTTGCAGTTCTTACCGGTGCGTATTGCTATTTTTATTTGCCAGAAGTTGCAGTCGATAGGGTCGTATCGTTATTGATCGTTGCCTGTCCATGTGCGCTTGGTTTGGCAACACCTTTAGCCGTATCGCTTGCCTTAGGTGAAGCGGCGAAGCGTGGTATTTTGATCCGCAGTGGTGAAGCCTTTCAGAGACTTGCTAACGGCGGCATTATCCTCCTGGACAAAACAGGCACACTGACCACGGGTGAATTAGAGGTTCGTGAGGTAAGGCTACCCCAAGAGTATTGGGCGGCTATAGTCACGTTAGAAAGCAAGAGTTCTCACCCCATTGCACATGCATTGGTGGCTCGCTTATCAACACCAGATAGTACGATAAAGGATGTTGGTCTCAGGTCGCCGCTTGACGTTTGCAATGTGGAGTACAAGCCTGGAGGGGGAATTCGTGGTGTCGTAGCTAACCAAGTGTGGGTAATCGGTCATATCAACTATCTCATTAGCTGTGGAGTTGAAGTTTCATACCAGTGGAAGGCTGTGGTAGAGGAATATACCTCGAAAGGCTTGAGTCCTATTTTGGTGGCTCGCGATTTGAAAGTTGTAGGATCATTCGGCTTGGCAGACGATGTAAGACCCGAAGCAAATCAGGCTATTGCAGATCTTAAAAGTGACGGTTGGCAAGTTGGAATTCTCTCTGGCGACAACGCTCAAGTTGTAGCAATGTTTGGGGATCGCTTGGGTATTGAAAAGGACTTAGTTTGGGGTGGTAAATCACCGGAAGAGAAACTCGCAATCGTTCATGACCTGCAGCAGCAAGCGAAATCGATTGTGATGGTTGGAGATGGAGTCAATGATGCTGCGGCTTTGGCACAAGCGGATGTAGGCATCGCGGTGAAAGGTGGAGCGGAGATCAGTCTACAAGCCGCCGCAATCTATCTGAAAAACAGCGATCTGGGGGCACTTCGGGATTTGTCGCGTGCAGGCAGAAACACGATAAATGCCATCCAACGCAACTTTATTGCGTCGATCAGTTATAATATTTTTGCGGTGGGATTGGCGGTTGTCGGATTAATCCATCCACTGATCGCTGCAGGCTTGATGCCAATCAGTTCAATCACCGTGGTTGGAGTTACTTTGGCCACTAGGATTTACCCAAAAGCTGAGTGCCGAACCTCTGGAAGCAGGAGAGAAGAATGAGCGTCATCTATGTGGCTTTACCGGTTGCACTGATTGTAGCGGGCTGCGCGGTGATCGCTTTTACAATGTCAGCCCTACGTGGTCAATTCGATGATCTTACGACTCCCCCATGGCGCATACTGCTGGATGACGAGCAAACTGGTGAAACCGATAGAGACCGAGCAGTGTGAATGCCGCGGCGCCGCTAAGGATATTGTGTTGTAGTAGTACATTAGAAGGTGGTGGAAGCGAACGGCAGATGGCCGCGCTGGTACGCCATCTGGATAGATCGCGTTTTGCGCCGGAGATTTTGCTGCTACATCGTCGCGGTCCCTATCTCAGTGAAATTCCGAGCGACATTCCTATTCATTGCTACGACGAGAGCGTGCCACCGTTTCGATTGAATTGGCCCGGCCGCGTCCGTTCTAGTCAAGTCAAATACATCAAGCGGATTCTTCGTGAGCGACGAATCGACTTAGTTTACGATCGTGCTTTTCATATGACGCAGATCGTGGCTCCTGCCGCAAACTCATTGGCGATTCCCCGCATTTCGACGATCGTCAATTCACCGCAGGCTGACTTCTTGGCTTACGAGAAAAAGTATCTCTGGTTGAAGCGACGCTTTCTGGCCAGTGCTTATCGTACAGCAACCAAAGTTGTTGCTTTAAGTCGTGGCCTAGCCGTGGAATTGCAGAGATACTACCACGTACCTAGCGATAAGGTTCAAGTTGTATACAGTCCCATAGACCAAGATGATATCTTGGCCAAGTCCCATGAGGCATGCCCTGACTTAGATTCGCCTAACTGCCAATTACGTATCATCTGCGTAGGACGTTTATGTGAGCAGAAAGGACAGATTTATCTTCTTGAGGCCGTAAAACAGTTGGTACATGAGAAGGCAATAATTCCTCATCTGCATATGGTGGGAGATGGTCCTCTAAAAGGTAAGCTGATCGAGTATTGCCGAGAGAATCAAATCCAATCGCATGTAACCTGGCATGGATTTTTGTCCAATCCCTTTCCGCTTTTTCAACGAGCTAATCTGCTATGCCTTCCCTCGCTTTATGAGGGACTTCCAAATGTTGTGATGGAGGCGATGTTCTTAGGCTTGCCAATCCTAGCGACGGATTGTCCAACCGGACCGCGTGAACTCCTCGGCGATGATCGGTTTGGTAAGCTCATACCGGTACGTTCCGCAAGTGCAATTACCGAACAGGTGGTAGACAGATTAAAAAATCCAGAAACCTGGCTTAAACGAGCGGAACTTGCCAAAGAAGTTGTTAAAGAGCGACATTCTTTACAGCATTGGCTGAGCGTTATGCAGGAATTGTTCATAAGAGCGGTTCAGGAAGGGAAGCGACCATGACTCAGAAGTCAGGTAACTTTTCCTCGTTGATCGTTATGACGCTCTGCGCGGTCATACAGGTTATCGCCCAGGTTGTTTTTCAGATGGTAATTGCGCAGCGGTTCGGGGCAGGGGCTTCCATTGATGCCTTTAGCACATCGCTGGCTATGCCGACTGCGATTAATGCGATTCTGGCAGGTTCAATTGGTTATGTCATCATGCCGCTGTTGGTTCCACTTGCGCGA
>JAUMAI010000047.1:2783-9197 GCA_032116775.1 Pirellula sp.
GGCAACTTGCCTGTTCGTTGGGAATCTGGTCCGTATCGATTGCTCTGGCGGTTAGCGCATCTGTCTTTCTACTTGCACCAAGTGTAGTCGCGGTACTGTTCTCGGCTTTCGACAGTGAGCAGAAACAACTTACGATTAACCTTCTGCGAATCTTAGCACCCTTGATAGTTCTAGGGACACTACAAGGTTGGTTGCAAGCGATTGAAAATAGCCAATCGAGGTTTATTCGTCCTGCCTTAGCAAGTGTGGTTGGGCCGAGTACCGCAACGCTCTTGATCGTATTACCTGGTACTGAATCTCAAGGGGTTGCATGGTTAGGCTGGGCTTTGGTGATTGGAGCGGCCATGGCCGTGCTTACCCTGTTGCCAACGATCAAAGATGCGATACCGGAACGCTGGGAGAGAAATACATCAGCAACTCTAGGTATCTTCAAAAAAATTCTTCCTCTGGTTGGAATCAACTCCTATACAAAACTCGATCCGATTATCGATCGAGTGTTATTGGCTGGTTTAACGGTTGGTTCGATCGCACATCTGAATTATGCCCAGCGCTTTGTGACCGCCTTGGTGCTTGTTGTATCCAGCGGAATATCAACGCTTGCCTTTTCTGATTTAGCAGGGGCGGCACAAGAAGGGGGACAGGTTTTTCGCGACAGGGTAGCGGATAATTTGCGAAAAATGCTTATTTTTGTGCTCCCAGTTGTCGTTGGACTCATCTTTTTTTCGGAACCAACGATTCGCGAGTTATTGGAAAGAGGAGAGTTCAATACAGAGAACACCCAAGAAGTGGCAGGGATTCTCATGGCTCTCAGTGGATTTTTCGCCGCCGCAACTTTAGGAGATTTAATTGCGAAAGCCTTTTATTCTCTGGGGGATACGAGAACACCATCCTGGATAGGAGCCGTAGCGTTCACGTTAGGCATTGGATTGAAATTGGTGGGAGTTAGTTTTGATGGCGTGCGGGGCCTCGCATTCGGTAGTTCTGCCTATTATCTTGTGAGCGCCATTGCGATGGCATATGCGTTATCGCGTCGATGTGAATCATTCCGTTGGCGAAGTGAGATTTTGCCGACCGTATTGAGGGTACTCTTGGCAACTTCTCTAGGTGGTTTAGCTGCTTACTGTGTACTAGCTACTTCCTGGCCACATATTTGGTGGCTGGCGGTGATTATAGGAGCCGTTATCTACGGCATTAGTTTATGGCTTCTTGGAGATCAGACCTGGAGAGGATTACTAGGTGACAAGGCTAAGTCGATAAGGGGAGGAACTCGATGAGCCAAGTATCGGCGACGCTGGAGGAATCTCTTGTTATGGAACATATCGCCTGCCCCTTATGTGGTTGCGAGCAGTCCGCCGAGGTAGCCGTATTTCAGGATTGGACATACGCGATTCCCGGGACCTTTCGGACGGTGCGTTGCGATCGTTGTCGCCATGTTTATCTTAATCCTCGCCCTCGAATTGATGCGCTTTTGAGCACGTATCCCAGTGACTATGCTCCTTATCAGCAGTCAGCAGCGAGGCTCAGTACCCATGCCGAAGATGGCATGTCGGAAGATCTGCCAAGCGGAGCTGGGAGAAGTGTTAATAAAGTCGTTGAAGCTCAGCGGAGTGGAGTGCGAGCATGGAAGTTTGTGTCGTGGCTTCGCGAAGTTTGGCATTGGTGGTTGAATGACCGAACGACTTATATTCCCGCTATCGAAACATTATCTACGAGGAAGGTGACCGATCACTTCCCCAAAGGCTTAGAAGTTGGCTGTGGGGCAGGGGCGTTTAGCCGTCATGCGGCAGAGTTGGGTTGGAGTATGCATGCGATAGAGCCTTCTGCTTCAGCCGCTGCTTTGGCACAGGAATCAGGAATCAACGTCTTTCATGGGACATTGAACGAGTATCGGGGCAGTGAAAGCAGCTTCGATGCAATTTTTGCATGGATGGTATTGGAGCATTTACCCTTTCCCTGCGAAACTCTGACAAAATTTCATCATTGGTTGGTACAAGACGGGTGGTTATGTCTTAGCGTTCCCAATCATCGCTCTTTGGATCGTTGGTTGTTTGGAAGTAAATGGATTGGTTACGATGGACCGCGTCACCTGCAGCAGTTTGAGCCTCATCGATTAGAGAAGCTTTTGTTAGAGATGGGCTTTTCCCGAGTGGAAATTCAATATCAGCCAAATCTGCAGTATTGGTTCGGCTCAATCGCTGTTTTACTATATGGAAGGCGGTTATTGGATACAGAAGAAAGATCGAGGATTCGCGATCGATTCTGGATGCGGCAATTCCACAACGGTTTATCCTTTCCTTTGCGAATTGTTTTATCTCCGATCGCCAATCTCCTTTCTGCGTTTGGGATTTCGGGCAGGATAACGGTATTGGCTAGAAAAGGTATTGGCTAGAAAAGGTATTGGCTAGAAAAGGTGCTGGCTAGAAAACAGTGAGTTGTTTCCTCGTGGTGGTACGGTCGTCGTGTCTTCTCAGAATTCGCTGTAGATAATCTTACGGATAAAGATCAATGAATAGTGTGGAAGCTAGTTTTCCAACGCGAAATATATTAGTGACCGGCGGAGCAGGATTTCTTGGGAGTCATCTTGTTCGTAGGCTGTTATCCGAGTCCGTTTTTGGAAACGCACGAATCGTAGTCTTGGATGATTTGTCCGGGGGATTTCGAGATAATCTGCCTGAACACGAGCGATTGGAATTTATTGAAGGGAGTATTGGCGATACGAAGCTGATTGATGAACTATTTGAAGCAAGAGAGTTTGAGGTTGTTTATCACTTAGCGGCATATGCGGCGGAAGGTTTGAGTCATTTTATTCGTCGCTTCAATTATAGTAACAATGTTTTGGGTAGCATGAATTTGATCAACGCTGCCATTCGGTGTCACTGTAAATGCTTCGTGTTTACAAGTTCGATTGCTGTTTATGGTCATCAGCGTCCACCGATGCGAGAAACCGATACGCCTATACCAGCGGATCCATACGGCATAGCCAAGTATGCTGTAGAATTGGATTTGCGGGCTGCCCATGAAATGTTTGGTTTGCCGTATGTGATCTTCCGCCCGCATAATGTCTACGGCGAGTTTCAGAATACGGGGGATCCCTATCGAAATGTCGTGGGGATTTTTATACGAGCTTCGCTCGAAGGACGCCCGATGCCCGTTTTCGGTGATGGTTCTCAGACTCGTTCATTCACATATGCAGGCGATATTTCTCGGGCAATCTGTTTGGCTCCATTTATTCGAGCAGCCCAGTGCAAGACGTTTAATATCGGAAACGATGAAGTAACTTCGGTCATTGATTTGGCGGCTACGGTGGCACAGGCTTTTAAGGCACCGACCTTGGTAGAGCACTTGCCGGAGCGGAAGGAAGTTTATTCGGCCTTCGCGGATCATGCGTTCAGTCATCAGGTCTTCGGCGACTTAATTGATAACACGCTTTTGGTAGATGGTTTGGACAAAATGGTGGCTTGGGTCCGGCGAAAAGGGGTTCGTAGTAGCACAATTTACAAAGATATTGAGATTTTGGATCAACTACCTCCTAGTTGGCGTAAACTACTCTAGGCTCTAGCGGTGAAATCTTCAGGTGTTTAGTCGAGCAGCAGTGGAACCGTTCGAGGAGTTTTAGCTTGGCCGAAGAGTTTCTCGAAATCGTCGTCAATGTGGATGGGCAATCGCCAACAGAGCTGAATGCATCTCTGCGCAATCAGTTGGCCGAGAGTCGCTCTCCTTTACGAGTACGACTGCAAGGGCTCAATCAGCAAGATAACCTTGTAACTGGACTTCCTGGGATTCAGATCATTGCGGAGGGATCGGTAGGTAACTATTGTTTCGTAGCGCTCAAAGACGCCGACGTTGAGATCCAGGGAAGTGCAGACGCTGCCCTTGCGCATTCCATGGAGTCTGGACTCGTAATAGCTCGCGGAAATGTGGGGCCCAATGCTGGAGCGTTATCCTCGGGAGGACTTTTGGTCATTCATGGTAATGCCGCTAGTCGCTGCGGCGCTGGCTTGAGGGGGGCCGATATCGTTGTCGAAGGCTCGGTGGGGTCATACTGTGGCTTGGGTATGCAAGCGGGGACTATCGTTGTTTTTGGCAATATGGGCCCAATGGCCGGTTGGGGAAGTAGTGGCGGAACATTTTTTGTTCACGGGGAAGTTGAAACGCCTGCCCCTGCATTAGTTGAAAGTCGATTGAAGGATGCGGACAAATTAAGGCTTGGCTTACTCCTGTTGAACAGCGGTCTAGATTCAAAAGTTAGAGAGTTCCGAAAGTTCGTATGTGATCCTGCAAATTCATAGTCGGGTTTCATCGATTTCAGCCGGCATAAGCCGGAAGGTTTGAGTTGTTTGAAAGTAAGACCCTCCATGGCACCTAACAAATTAGCTGCTTACGCCTGGAACTTCCCGCCGGTAGCCTCTACTTATCGCTCGGCTCCGGGAATTCGTCCTGCCGTCGATCCTAAGCTTTCGGTTCAGGGAAAAAAGGTCGTACCTTTAAAGCTGCCGTTGATGCTGAGGCAAATTGCGTGGGAAGGTTTGTCGCGCGAGACAGCCATAGGAATTTGTGCGGCTGCTCGGCAATTAGGTATCGCACTTCCTGTTCCATTAGCGATTGTGGAACAGTTACCAGCAACCGCTGTACCGATTCGCATCGTGCAGTTGTGGACGGATAGTTCCCCAGAACTCAATGAAATTGAGCTGTCGGATATTATTGAATTGAATTTCTGTAGCAAAGCGGAGGAAGAGGCTCTGCTACAGAAACAAATACCCTCTGCAGAGAAAGTTATTCCTTGGCCAATTGATGTACCCGATGCTGGGCGTCTGGTCGGACGGGTGCGGATGCTGCGAGAGCTGACAGAAAATCGAGTGCCCATTGGTATGGTGATTCATGCCAGCCATGTGTCCGAAGATGTGATGTTGGCTATCGCTAGCGAAATGGATTTTATCACGTTGGTCTGGCCGACCTACGCTTTTGAGGAGCTGGGGGCCAGCTTCTCAGCGATCGATGTACCTGAGGCATTGAGTCAGGCACGCAAGACACTTGATGATTGTCGAATTAAGAACAAGAATACCGACCTGAAAATTGTCGTCGACTCACCCTTAGAGACCTTAGGGGATTTCCCTAAGCTCTTTGCGCTGGGCGCCAATCTTTGGTGTTGCCAGTCGGCAATTGCGACTCTTTTGAAGCCTCCATCGTCAACGGCTACCTCGGGTGCTTACGGCGGAATGCTGGCTGGCTACCAGAGTTCTGCGCCTAAAAGTGTTCCGGTGCAAAACCAAATTGTTGAGCGTCTGCAACGCTACGTCCAAGTATTGGAGTATGCGATTGTTTGTTGTGGGAAGCAGAATCTAGCGGAATTGGAACCGGATGACCTTCGGCGCTTAGAACTGTAAATCGGTTATGAGCAAAACGAGTTCAGACAGGCAGGGGACTAGCAGAAATGACTAGGCCCAACGGCTTTTACCAGATCCAGCGACCGCTTCACCGATGATCCAGCTTTCGTGACCTGACTGCTGCGCCATTTCTTGAATAGCTTGAGCGTAGAAAGGACTAACAATAAATGTTAGACCTATACCCATGTTGAACACACGGAACATCTCATCCTTCGGAACTTCCCCAAGTCTTTTTAAACACTTAATTCTTGTCGGAACAAAAGATCAACGTCCGATGGAAGAATTCGTTCGGTATTCTCCAGCAAGCCACCACCTGTAATGTGTCCGATGCCATGGACTACATTTTTTACGCGATAGTGCTGAAGTACTTGGCGAACCAAAGAGGCATAAATTTTCGTTGGCCGAAGAAGTGTCTCACCAACAGTACCACCCAATTCTTCAACGAAGTCACCAACCTTCAATCCAGCTTTTTCAAAAACAATCATTTCCGTTCTACAAATTCGGACAGGTCATTTACCTTGACAAAATTCCTGCTCCAGAATTCAGGAACCACTTAATTCAAGGATTTGAACAACAAGGCAAAAGCATCACACCCGATCAAGCAGATGCGGTCATTGAGCTCATGCTCAACCATCCTTATTATGTGCAGCAATTTGCATTTATGCTGCTCAACCATACCGAAAAGGCAGTCACGCTACAAAGCCTTGACTTGGCCATGCGTGAGCTCATTGGCCAAGGCCTTCCGTTTTACCAGCGCATGTTCGAAAGTCTTTCCAACATGCAAATTAACCTCATGCACGCCCTCGTTTCGGGTGATCCCCGGCCCATGAACTCACATGTTTTCCTCCGCGATTACAGGTTAAACAGCTCGGCCAATGTAACACGTGCCTTGCAAGGCCTGGAAGAAAAAGAAATCATCGATCGTTTCGGCAAAAGCATAGAAATCATGGATCCCGGCTTCCGACTTTGGTGGCAATTGTGCCTACAGCAGCGTCGTTCCATTGCCGGGCTTACCTTCAACGATGCCTTG
>JAUMAI010000048.1:0-331 GCA_032116775.1 Pirellula sp.
GTCATTGCGTCTCGACAGTTATAGGCTAGATATATCGGAAAAACTGCTCGAAACCATCGAATCGCTGTTTGCTTCGATGGAAGCCTCAGCATAAGAATCTTCGGTTTCCCATATACGCACTGCAGTTGCTCGAGCTCCAGTCCCAAGCAACACGTCAGGCGCGACGTTTTCCAACAAATACCTAGCCATATTTTCGGCCGTTGGATTGTAAGGAAGCACAAAGTAACGCATCGGTTCGACCATCCGTAAGGCTTGCTCCGCGTTACGATCCTCTTGAGAAATTAGGAAACTGTGATCCCAATGGGCATCAATCCATCCCTTAAACCGCGTT
>JAUMAI010000048.1:341-809 GCA_032116775.1 Pirellula sp.
CTCGCCCGACTGAGTCAACTTGGTCTCCAGTCACAAAAAAATCGGCGACGTAGTTATGACCGTGAAAGTGCTCGCATTTTCCACCGTGCTGATGCAGGCGATGACCCGAGCAGAATTTGATTCGCCGCATGATTGTAATCGGCATGATCTGTGACCTCTGTAATTTTAGGTTTCATTTGCCCGTTTTCCCGGAGCAACTTTGCAGGCGACTTGCCTACCAACTGTCGCCTATCAACTAACGCCTGACAACTAGCTGTTCGTCCCCTCTCTCAATTTGGGGTTCGCCTGATGTCTTGTGGAGTCTCGTTTAGTTTTCTTCTCTAAGTTGCATTTTAGGGCGTTGGTCAAGTCAACGCCGGTTTGGTTTGCCAAACAGATCAAGACAAACAGGACGTCGGCCATCTCATCGCTTAAATCGGAGCGTTTTTCGCCTGCTTTGAAGCTCTGCTCTCCATAGGTCCGAGAGAT
>JAUMAI010000048.1:819-7876 GCA_032116775.1 Pirellula sp.
CTCCAATGGAAGTGATCCATTGATCCACAGTCTTCTGTGCTTCTCGAATCGTTATTTCGGGGGCTGAACTAGGCTCTTCCACCGCTTTAATCTCACTTTTTCAGATGGCCCCATGCCCATCAACCCCACCGCCGCAAAAAACCTTAGCTTTCCTAAGGTTTTTTACCATACGTACTCAGGCCCAACCGACAACTAAAGCGTTGAGCATGGCCGCGACTCGTGCGGGATTAATTCGAGTGAATCGCAAACAGGCGACTCAATAACCTTGATTTAACAGCACGTACGTACCAGACTTGCCAGCCACTGCGATATCAGGCCAGCCATTGAGATCAATATCTTTCACGCGCACCTGCAAACCGCAACCAACTTGGCCGCGCTGAATATCATGACGGTTGAATTTCCCAGCGGCTGCATCCCACTGATAATAAACCAGCAGAACTCCATCGTTCGCCCCGGGATCACCTCCGTTGTGTGCGTAATAGCGTTTGCCGGTAATCAGCTCAGGCTGACCATCTTTGTTGAGGTCGGCCCAAGCCAATGAATGTGGTTGTGAAAACGAATCATCGATCGTTCGTTTATCCCATTGTATGACTCCGTTTTCCGCACGACCGGTGTTTCGCCACCAGTACAAGCCATAATTGTGGCCATTACCCCAAACGATATCGTTCTTGCCATCCTTATCGACATCGACAACGATCATTGGCAAAGATGCCTGCAGATTCCAATCTTTGTGGTAAGTCCATGGCTTCTCCCAAGCACCCTCACTTGGTTGTTCATACCAACCAGAACCGACGAGAATATCGGTCTTCCCATCACCACTGATATCGCCGACGCCGAGGCCGTGCCCATTTCCATCTGGCCCCAAAATGTGCGATTTCGCCTTTAATGTTTTGGTTACTTCTTTACCGTCGGCGGATTTTTCTTCAACTTCTTCAAAACGCCAGATAACCATTGGGACGTTAGCAACCCAGCTATTTACGACCCATTCGAGCTTACCATCTCCATCGACATCCTCCATCACCTGACCCTCGTTCTGCGAAAACTTGGAATCAACCAGAAGATGCTGTTTCCACTGGCGACCAAGGCGAAAACCTTCGGCACCCGGATTTTCGTACCAATGAATCTGGGTTGGCAAAAAAGAACCCGCGACCACATCTAATCGTCCATCACGATTGACATCGAGCAAATAATCTCCATTGCTTTCAACGTAGCCGTTCCAGTCCGGAATCGACCTCAGTGGACGAGCGACAAAGTTAGGAGCCGAGTACCAAGTTCGCCCAGCCACAACGTCCGGCTTTCCATCCCCATCGACATCCCCCACATCGATCCCTTCATTCGCATCGATGCACAAGGTTTTTACATCCCACTTTAGAGATTTGCTGGTTGAATTCGGCTCTTCTCCTGAAACTACAGCGGAGGCAAGCGAAAAACTCCCAATCAACAGAACTCTGAACCAAACGCGAGCAGTAGTGGAAAATTTCGAACTCATAGAAGTTGAGATCCTAGGTTGCGAATGGATGGAAAGACGCAACAATTCTAATTAGGTAGGAATGGCACGCTGCCCAGTGAACATCCACGGATGTGAACAACACCGCCAGTCCCTTCACCTTACCATGCCAACCAACCATCCTCAATCAGTGAAAGAGCCGTCATGCGAAAAAGCGTATTAGCGATTGCAGCCCACCCTGATGACATTGAGTTCGTTATGGCAGGAACGATGCTGCGACTGGCTGAACTGGGTTGGGAACTACATTATTTCAATATCGCGAACGGTTCGTATGGTTCGATGACGCTTCCGCCGCCACAATGCGCGGCTACGCGGCTTGAGGAAGCGAGAGAGGCTGCACGTAGAATGGGGGCGAAGTTCTATGAGCCGATTTGCGATGACATGAATATCTTTTATTGTCGAGAGCTCTTGGAAAAGGTTGTGGCGGTCGTTCGGCAAGCTGCGCCAACGATTATTCTAACGCACTCGCCGGTTGATTATATGGAAGACCACGAAAATGCCTGTCGTTTAGCGGTCTCGGCGGCTTTTGTTCGAGGGATGCCAAACATGCCATGCACTCCGCCGATGTCACCGTACCCTGGTTCCACCACGATTTATCATGCGCAACCGCATGGCAATCGCACCCCATTGGGCGAACCGGTGCAGCCTGGTTTAATTGTTGATATTTCTGCGTATATGGAACAGAAATCGGAACTTCTACGTTGTCACGTCAGCCAAGAAAGTTGGCTCGATAGCACGCAGAAAATGTCATCGTATGTCCAAACGATGTGGGATTTAGGTAGCGAAGTTGGAGCCATGGCGGGCTCAATCAAATATGGCGAGGGATGGCGTCGCCATTCCAATTTGGGCTTCTGTGCGCCAGAAGCCAATCCGCTGCAGGAAGCCTTGAAGCCAATCCAGCTTTGATGTGCGGCGGCGAAGAAGTCGTTGGGAAGCGTGATCTAAGAGCCGGAAACTTTGCCCTGCTTAGACCGAACGTAGTCGACCAATTCGCCGACCGTCTCTGTCCCCAGAATATCTTCATCGACTCGGATGCCAAACTGTTTTTCTAAATCCACGGTCAGCTCCGCCATTCCAAGTGAATCCACACCGAGAGCTGCCAGCGGCATTTCACTGCTAGGATCCGAGCTAAATTTTTCTCGAAGTATCTGGTAGATACCTTCTTGAACAGCGTCCATTCGACGCGACCTCAACTGTACATTCGAGTTTATTGATTCCATGCTTCGATGAAGCTCTCGACTGCTGATGGTAGCCGATTGTGGGTATTTTTTCGACCGGCAATCTTCGAAATGCGTTTCTAGAATCACCTATTGTCCGAATCTGGGGGATTTTCCTCGCTTTACCCGCCCGTCACTAACGGTGGATTACCACTTTTCTATGGTTTCGGCAGTACTCCCCAGCGACCCCTTACCTATATCGGCTCGAAAGGCTCGCAAAATAGTTTTTTCGGCCGGCCTTAGAACTCGCCAAACCACCAGCCACAGGAAAGAGATGACCGCCAAAATCGTCGCTACCGCTGCAGCTCCTTCCCCGGCAAGCCGGCCACTAAGCTGCCTAACCGGTTCTGTCACATTGCTGGCGCGCTCTTGCACCAACATCCACAAATCCGAATTCCGTCTCTGAGCGCTCTGCTCATCCGTGCTGCTACGCGCTGGTAAGCGGACTTTCTCAACCGCTGCAATCCAATTGCCCTGGTATTCATCCCCCAGAACCGTCGCCGCGACAGGATCCTGATAGTTGAAGATCCCTCTGGTTTGTAGTTTTTCCAAGGTCTCAATGTCGATCTGAAAGCGACCGTCACGAGCGATTTGATTCCCCTGGTCGCTCGTTGCCAAACTTTCAAGTAACGGGTGATAAAGCAACGTTCCTTTGTATTCTCCGTCACGTCCATCCACTAATACCGCTAATTGATTACTCCCAGCTTCTACGTCACCATCTTCCAGAATGCTGATATCTGAAAGTTCGATGGTTAAACAAAAAATCCCTACTACTTTCGATTGGTTTTCCGCAATGGCATTCGTAATCGTCCCCCTCTGAGCATTGGATTCACCAGCACTTGC
Organism: Pirellula sp.; assembly: GCA_032116775.1. Lineage (GTDB taxonomy): Bacteria > Planctomycetota > Planctomycetia > Pirellulales > Pirellulaceae > JAFLCP01. The sequence goes on from JAUMAI010000048.1 coordinate 4,387, forward strand.
ACCCTCTCGTGCGTCGCTCCTCACCCAAATTGGTGTGCTCACGGCGACCTTCCATGTACCGGTCGAAGTACTTTTAAAAGCGGCTGACAAATGAGTTTGCCCTACGGCTTGAAATTCTTTTGCCTGGCGCGTTGCCGGCGCATCGTCTCGCCCACCATTAAAATAACTTCGGTAGGCGAAATTCTTACCTACGGGTGATTGCTCATCGCCAGTCTTATCTGTGAACGCGGCTGCAAAAGTGGTCCCAACATCGTCGGTTACGAACAAGCTATTAAGTTTCGACAACAATTGATTGGTTGAATTATTGCTCCAACGCTTCGCTAGATTTCGAAGGTATTCGTCCAACGTCACCCTTGAAGATGCTTTGCGAAACGCTGCGGGCACGGCCGCATAATCTCGGTTCTCAATCAATTTCGCTCTGAAATCTTCCGTCTCTGTCAAGGCGACAACTACTCGATCCTGAAACTCACTCGTCCTAATCTCTTCTTCCAAGAGCCGGAACACTTCAGCTAGTTCATTTTCGATAGAGCGTGCCGCGAATCGAGCTGCAAATCGATTCGACTCGAGTGCCCGTGTTTGTAGTCGCTCGAGTGTTTCCGCTTCCGAAAGTCGAATACTACGAATCGCAAAAAAAGACATCACAGCCAACAACAGCAGCGGCCCTACAATTCCCAGTAACTGCAGCGGTCGCCTCAGTCGCAAAGCATTTCTTTGTGATAAAGACTCGAGAACTTGTTGTACGTTCGCAAACCTTCGCTCAGGCTCGCGAGCGATACATCGCTGTATAATTTGCAGCAATCCGCGATCAAGCCCAGCTACCTTCCCCAGCGCTCGACTGGGAGGAGCGCTATAAATTGCTCTGCGATATTGCTCCAGTCGCGCGTTGATCGTTTCAGCCTGATCTAACTCCTTGATCGATTGCTCTGATTTGTAAGGAGGCTCCCCAACGAGCATGCAATGCAAGATTGCCCCCAAAGCATAGACGTCCCAGCGGGCATCAGGTGCAGCTGTTAGATCTGCTTGTTCAGGCGCCATGTAAAACAAGGTTCCGAGTGCTGGAACTTGTTCGGTCGACAATCGGCTTTGACCGAAGTCAGCCAGTCGCGGGCGCCAATCCTGATCTAATAAAATATTGGCAGGTTTAAGATCGCAGTGCAAAACACCTTTGCCATGAGAATGATTAAGTCCTTTGGCGATATCGGTAATCATCGAGACGGCATTGGCAACACTCAATCTTCCTTGTCGGCGGAGCAAGTCCTCTAAGGACCCGTTCTCCAAGTACTCCATCACGTAATAAGGTGGCTCACCCTCCCAACCAACTTGCAGCACCTGAACAATGTGACGGTTGGTGGACATTGTCACCAGATGCTTGACCTCACGCGATAACGCCCAATTGACGCCAGCTCGATGCAGGTAGAACTTTATCGCAACCTGCCTCCCCGTGTTGAGATCATAGCCGACCCAAACCTGCCCAAATGCACCTTGACCAAGCCTCCGCTCTAGCCTAAATCCAGGCACTTCACCGGGTGGCTGACTGCTCTGCAAACTGAGTTTCTTCGCCGCACTCTGCTCGCCGACAGACTGAAACTCTGTAAAATCTCTATCCGTAAAATCGTTACCCATGGATTCTCGGTTTCTGGCAGGTCCCTCTGGCGATTGATACACATTAAAAGCATATCAGATTTTTCGGCACGATAGGACATTTGTTTTGGGAAACCTAAATGGGCCATCAAACTCACGCTACGAACTGCGGTAGACCGACCAGTGGCTCGCCCGCGCTGCCAGGTAGGTCAATCGTGCTAAGAAAGACCACGTCGCTCAGACAGATAATGCTGCTGTACAGTCTGCTGGCGTCCATCTATGTACTCATTGACTCGGCTCCCGGATGTGCCCAGGAAACAGGCACCGCCAAGCCTCTCGGAAATCAATTACCTCTCAGCGAGTTTCGCCCCCAGGCTCGAATCCGAGTCAAACAGACACTTTTGCCAAAAGCAAAATATCCTGTCATCGATATTCACAGCCATTTTTTTATTCGCTTGCGTCATGACCCGGCAGCTTTAGAAAACTACCTCGCCTTGATGAATCGCAATCAAATCGCGATGAGCGTAAGCCTCGATGGAACTCTGGGCAACCAATTATTCGAGCATCGCGACTTTCTTGCAGCGGCTCCCAATCGATTTGCCATATTCGCCAATCTCGACTTCGTTGGCAAAGGTGAAAAAAGTCGACCCGACACATGGGATTCCAATCAACCAGACTTCGTCCGAAAAACGGTTGAGCAATTACGTCAGTCTGTTGCTCTGGGGGTTTGTGGGTTGAAATTCTTCAAACAATTCGGCCTGGAGTATCGAGATACCGACGGTAGCCTAACCAAGATTGATGACCCCAGGTTTGATCCTATTTGGGAAGCTTGTGGTCAGCTTGGATTACCGGTAATTATGCATACCGCTGACCCATCAGCCTTTTTCGAGCCGATAGATGCGACCAACGAAAGGTATGAAGAATTATCTCGCCACCCTGACTGGGCATTTCCAGCGGATAAATTTCCATCGCGAGAAGCATTACATCAAGCCCGTAATCGCGTCATTGCTCGACATCCCAACACGATTTTTATAGGTGCCCACTTAGGCAATGACGGAGAGGACTTAGCTGAGGCAGCCGAACTATTGCGCACATACCCTAACCTGTATTTAGAGATTGCCTCACGAATATCGGAATTAGGACGTCAACCTTACTCGTCAAGAAAGTTCCTCATTGACAATCAAGATCGTATTCTGTTCGGAACAGACGGCCCCTGGCCCGAATCGCGTTTACAACTTTATTGGCGATTCCTGGAAACCGATGACGAATACTTTCCCTACTCAGAAAAATCACCGCCACCACAGGGCTTGTGGCAGATCTATGGTGTGTTCCTGCCCGAAGAAGTGTTGCAAAAACTCTATTATCGCAACGCTTTGCGAATCATCCCGGGACTAAAAGAGAAATATGATCAAGCTGTAATCCAACTTAAAGCCGCTTCACCTTAACGGCCACCACCTTTCACTACTCGCTCGCAACAGCCTCTTGCCAACCTTTGATCTTCGCTTGCATCCATGGTTGATACCTATCTTCTTCGATTGCCTGGCGAGCATCGCATAGCAATCTTTGATAGTAAGTTAAATTGTGGTGTGTCAATAAAATTGGGCCCAACATCTCGTCAGCTTGAAATAGATGCCGTAAGTAACTCCGACTATGGCGACAAGCCAAACAAGGACAATGGGGCTCTAGTGGCATCGAGTCATCGGCGTGCTTTTTGTTTCTTAGACGCTGCGGTCCTTCATCGGTAAACGCCAACGCATTGCGCCCATTGCGTGTGGGCATTACACAATCAAACAGATCAATCCCCCGCGCGACGGCCTCTAGCAAATCGATAGGCCGCCCGACTCCCATCAGATAGCGAGGTTTGTTTTGGGGAAGTTCGGGGGTCGTGGCAGCAATGATTCGATACATC
>JAUMAI010000049.1:0-13245 GCA_032116775.1 Pirellula sp.
TTCACCCAAAAGAACCTTCAAAAGGGAAGCTGGTACGGGGAATAACGCAGGCCGACGCACAACCTTAGCAATAGTACGAATAAAATCTCTGTTGGTCATGGGCTCCGGACTCACGATGTTCACCGCTCCTTCAGCCCGCGAATCCATCAGCAGATGATAAATCGCCCCAACACAGTCATCGATGCTGACCCAACTCCAGTACTGCCTACCGCTACCCATAGTTCCACCAAGCCCCATACGAATAGGCGGCAGAAGCTTGGCCAACGCAGCATGTCTCGGGTGAAGAACAATTCCTAAACGCGGGTGAACCACTCTTGTCGAGCCAATAGCTCGCAACGGATCCGCTGCCTTCTCCCATGCCACAGCGACATCCGCTAAAAAACCACTCCCAGCCATAGCCGATTCGGACAATTCCTCTGCTCCGCGATTCCCATAAATCCCAATCGCACTGCAGGAAACGAAAACTTGAGGAGGTTTATTTAGCTCCGCGAGCTGCTTCGCCAGTAGTTCGGTGGCAGCAACTCGACTATCTCGAAGTTCTTGCTTGACCGTTGGACTCCACCTAGCGTCACCAATACTTTTGCCTGCCAAGTGAACCACAGCGTCCAGCCCCTCAGACTGTTCGGGCCGAACTAATCCCTGCTGAGGGGACCATTCTATACAGGCTCCATCGGCCGACAGCTTTCGGCGGTCGGTTCCAGGACGAACCATCGGGATAACTATATGCCCAGCCGTACGCAATAATGCCACAAGATGACTACCGACCAATCCGGTAGAACCAGAGACAGCAATCCGCAACGGAGAGCTGGAAAACTTTTGCTGCAAACTCAAATCATCCAAAGTTACAGCGTGGCGGTATCTAAACATTCTTCGCAGCTCATTGCGAAAGGACGCGTCGCCACACACTTTTCCAAGCCACCCTCCTGGCAAAGTGTACTCGATACAATCTTTCATCAACGTAGACTTTGGACCAACCTGCTCAAATACATGTTGATGCACCCAGTTCTTCATCGGTCCGGATAACTGGATGTCCTCAAAGAGCGAAGGGGGGGTGTATTTCGTATGCTTCGCCAACCAAGTCACTTTCATTCCAATCGGAGACTTGATTCGAAGCTCAACCTGCTCACCAACGTCAATACCATTCGATCGCTTGGCAATTTCAACATTTTGCCAAGGCGGCAAAAGCCTGTCTAAAGCTCCGGGCCGTTCGTGGTAGGCGAACACCGCTTCGCGTTCAAATGGCAAAACACTCTCAGCCAAAAACTGAGACATTCTTAATCCTCAACCTGTTCCAGTTCGACCAACTGCATTTCATCCGCCATTCCGCGAAGCTTATCCAAGGCACGCTTCTCAAGCTGGCGAACGCGTTCCTTTGAAACACCAAGTTTGTCGGCTAAACGCTGCAATGTTTGAACTGATCGGTGACTTCCCAGCGAGAACCGCGCTCGTATGATCAACTTTTCGCGACGGTCTAGGTTGTCCAATAACATTGCCAATCGGTTTCTGAGGTCGTGCCATTTGTTCTCATCCATCGATGGTGCACGATCTTCGTCTGAAATATCGATACCGTTCTCCTGTAAGTTACCAACGACCTTCATCCGCTCACGCTGCTTCTGCACGACCATTCGGTAGGCGTTGCGTCTGACAACCTGAGTCGCATAGGTACTGAACCTAAATCCTCGATCGTAATCAAACTTGTCGACGGCCCGCATCAACGCGACAATTCCGTCGCTCAGCAGATCATCGAAAGCGTTGTTCGCATTCACAAACTTCTTAACAATCGAAATCACCAACCTCATGTTGGCTTTCACCACGCAATCGCGATGCCAGTCAGCCGCCTTCATCAACGTTTGAACACGAAGCATATCCCAACTTGTGGCTTCTGTCGGATCAAGGCTCATCAGCAGCTGCTGGGCGCGAAAACGCAAATAGTTCATTCTCTGAAAGAGATCCTGCTCTTCGGCAGGCTTCAGCAACTTGGTTTCACACAATCGCGCCAAGTGAGGAGGCAGATCAGGCACTTTGCCTAACTTGCCCTTGTCCTGCCCATCACCGAATCCTAATAAGCGGTCGCCTAGCAAGGCCTCGCTTTCAGGCGATGAAAACATGGGGTTATTGATCAGTTCGAGTCCCTGTCCCTGAAGTCTTCTGCAAATGATTTCCGGAGCGATGTGCAGGTCACAGTCCGCCATCATCAACTGGCAGTACTCCAAAAACGCCTGCTCCAGCTGTTTGCTGCGAAAAGTCTTCGTCAACACAGGCTCAGCCACCCGCTTTTTAGAGGTACTTCCTCTTCTCGACTCACCCTTTGTTACTTCCGTAACCGTAGCCATCAGATGTCTCCTTCGCCCAAACCGTTCACCCAAAGTGCCGCCAGACTCGAAATCGCTCAAAACGACCACGCTTGATTTATATCGAACCTCTCGAGTGGCTGCAACAACTTTCCTGACATTTTTGCAATTTTCTTATTTTCCCTTGAATTTACGAAGTGAAAGCACTAAAGTTTCACAAAGTGGTCGAATTTTTCCGAAATTCGTCCAATGCGCGTTTTCTAACAGCCAGTTGCCAGGTTGGTTGTTAAAATCGTTCAGACAACCTATGCCACTGGCAATTTCGTTCATTCTCTCCTCCGGCCGGAATACGGAACACACGTGGAATCTCAACTGACAACCAGTCAAGTCGCCGCAGCCCTCCAAGTGAGCGAATCCTCCGTGAAACGGTGGTGCGATGCGGGGGTTATTCCGACGGTGAGAACAGTCGGCGGCCACCGGCGAATCCCGCTGGATGGCCTGCTTGAATTTTTGGTGGCGACTAACCGGCAGCTAATTCGACCTCAAGAAATAGGTCTCGGCCAGAATTACCGAGACCCCAGAAACGCAACTGCGGACAATGGTAACGGACGCGACAATGCCTTTGCTGGAAGCCAATCTCAAGTGGTGCGCGACGGTATCTCGGCCGATGCTAACACCGTTCTTCGTGTTCAATTCGAAGAAGCCGTCATCGCGGGAGACGAGAAGGCGTGTCGACGGATATTGTCGCAATGGTTCGCCATTGAGCAGAAATTTGCCACCCTAGCGGACGAATTGATTGCTCATACTTTTCATAGACTCGGAGAAATGTGGAGCTGCCAAAAGCTTGAGATATTCGAAGAAAGACGCGGTTGCGAGATCTGCACTCAACTGCTTTACGAATTGCGAAGGCTCATTCCAGACCCACCGCCAAACGCTCCGCTGGCCGTTGGTGGCGCGCCGCAAGGTGATCATTATTCGCTTCCAAGTCAAATGGTAGAAATTGTCCTGCGGGAATGTGGCTGGCGACCGACGAACCTCGGAGTCAACCTCCCCCTATCGACCATGGCCGTTGCGGTCAACAGGCAGCAACCGAAACTCTTTTGGTTGAGCGTGTCTCACGTCGAAGATCGAGAGACGTTCCTCGCCGATTATCGATCATTTACGGCACAAATCCCAGCGGAGACTGTCATCGTCCTTGGAGGACGCGCGCTTGATGACAGAATCCGGCCTCACATGAAATACACAGCACACTGCGATAACCTGCAACAACTTACTCGTTTTGCGATCGCGATGCATGGCGGCGAGTACAACCTTCGTGCTTCGAACAACTGAGCCGCAACACTTCATGCCGTTGCAGCAACATTGCCGTGCAGTCTCATTGGCTGCCCTATTCCCTAACCAATTCTTACCTGCTTTTCCAATCCCTCTTCTTTTGCAAGTTCTTTCTAAAAACTAAGGAGTATTCGAAATGCGACGTCGGACTTTTCTAGGCGCTGTGGCTGCTGCATCAGCCACGACTTTGTCCCATACAAATCTTCTAGCAGCCCAGCGCTGGCCGAGCTGGAGAGGTCCGAATCGAGATAGCTATGCTCCTGCTGAAGCATGGCCATCCTCACTCGAAGGCGATCACCTCAAGCTGTTATGGTCCTGCCCTCTTAGCGATAGCTACAGTGGCCCAATCGTTAATGACTCCCATGTTTTCGTTACCGAAACTGTAGACAAGAAGAACGAAACTGCCCGCGCTCTAAAAAGAACCGATGGGAAACAGGATTGGATTGTAGAGTGGCCAGGCTCGATGACCGTTCCCTTTTTTGCTGCTAGAAACGGTAGCTGGATTCGCGCGACCCCTGCTACGGATGGAGACAATCTTTACGTTGGCGGCATTCGCGATGTGCTGATCTGCCTGAACGCCTCCAGTGGCGAAGAAAAGTGGAAAATTGATTTTGCTCAAATTGCGGGAGGTAAAGTTCCCGACTTCGGTATGTCATCCTCTCCACTAATCGATGGAGAACATCTTTATATTCAAGCTGGACAAGCGGTTTACAAGATCGAGAAAGCTTCAGGAAAGACCGTTTGGAAAGCAATGCAAGACGATGGCAACATCATGTCTAGCGGTGCCTTCTCTTCTCCAGTCATAGTAGAACTCCATGGCGTGCGACAACTAATTGTACAGACACGCACTCAACTCGCAGGCATTGATCTCGAGAGTGGCAAGCCATTTTGGACCTACGAAGTTGCTGCTTTTAGAGGCATGAATATTCTTACTCCCACGATTTGGGATAACGCAATCTTTACCAGCAGCTACGGTGGTCGCTCACTACTTCTTGACCTTGGCTCCAGCTCAAAGTGGGAACCCAAAGTACGCTGGGAAAACAAAATTGAAGGCTACATGAGCTCCCCGGTGATGGTGGGCAATTACTGCTACATGCATCTACGCAACCGTCGCTTTGCTTGCCTCGACCTGCAAAAAGGGGAAACGACCTGGACCACGCGGCCATGGGGCGAGTACTGGAGCATGATCACCAATGGGCAACAAATCTTGGCCCTCGATCACGATGGAAAACTAAGACTGATCCAGGCAAACCCTGAAAAATTTGAACTTCTTTCCGAACGCGAAGTGACCAGCGAAGAAAGCTGGGCTCACCTGGCGCTCGCCGATGGACAAATCTTTGTGCGTCACCAAAAGGGCCTAGACGTTTACCAGTGGGCCTAACCCACCTTTTTTGGGGTGAACGTTTTTTAAAGTCGCCCGGATCGGTTACAATGGGGGAGTGATGAACTCATCTCCCCCAACCCAACCCTCTGAAGGTAACATCTATCCCCGATACGTTTCATCTTGGATGAATCGCTATCGTGTGGCCTCGTCTTATGCTGTAACCAAGTATTGGCCCGGAGTCCTGATCGGCTGGACCATCCTGGGACTTTTGCTGCATAGCTTTGCTCCCTCCTGGGATTCGGTTGCCAAGGATGGTGACTTTGCATTTATGCCCTCCAATATGCCAAGCTTGGAAGGGCAAGCACTTCTTGATGCCGGTTTTCCGCAACAAAGAACGAAAAGCCAATTAGCGATAATCTTAGCTAGACCTGACGCGCAACTGATGGAGGCCGATCTAGCGGTTGGCTTACACATCGGACGAGATCTACAGCACCAACTTGCTCACGCGACCTGGCAATTAGCAGAAAAATCCAAGTCCATCAACGAAAGACAGACGCTCTTAAACAAAACTCTGGAATCGCTCAATCAAGCGATTCGACTCGATGACCAATTGTCGTCGATACTAACCAATTTTGGCGAAGACTCTCCCGTACGGCGCAATCTTGATCGCCTCGCCATACTTTACTGGGACCGCGGTCAACTCCATCGCCTTCTCGGTGACTACGATGAGGCTGATGCTGACAACGAAACCGCTCTACTGCTAGATCCCGCTGTACGCTCAGCGCCACCGGTTACCCAACGCCCACCAAACTCATTCAATGCTTTGGTTGAGGTATGGACTTGGCATGATCCAGTACTAGGCAGCAAACTTGGCTCAACCCATGACCAAGCTCGCTTGATCTTGCTGCAACTATCCAGCGAGTTTATTGCCACGGGTAATATGGGACTAATCAAAGATGTAGAAGGCCTTATTTCGACGTCACGCGAGTTGGTTGGAAACGAACTGTCCGCGGGATTGCAGATCGAATTAAGTGGATCTGCTGCACTCGGTGGTGACATTCGTCGCGCTTCACTGTTGAGCGTCAAGCAAACAGAACTGATCACCGTCGTATTGATCCTTTTGATCTTAACCTTCGTTTATCGAGGCCCCATGCTGATCGGTATCCCACTAGCGACGATCGGAATATCGTTTTGGGTTTCGACCGCAATCGTCGCCCTGGTCTCGCAATGGAGCCAACAAATCCACAATGCCGTTGGTCTAGAGATACCTCCACTTAATATTTTTACGACCACCAAGATTTTCATTGTCGTTCTTTTGTTCGGTGCGGGAACTGACTTTTGCCTTTTCTTCTTAGCTCGCTGCCGGGAAGAACTGATCCAACACCCATCCACGCAACGCCGTGGAATGGAACGCTTAGTGGCCAAAAGCTGGCGGAGCGTACACGATGGATTGGTCGCAAGTGCGATGACCACGATCATCGGATTGGGTTTGCTATGGTTCTCTGAATTCGAAAAATTTCGCTCCACCGGCCCAGTTATCGGGCTCTGCTTGGCGGTCACAATTCTGGTGAGCCTGACCTTCACCCCAGCCGCCGTATGCGGACTTGGGCCACTTGCTTTTTGGCCTAATCTCCAACGAAAAAACGGGCAAAGCCAAATTACACAGGATATACCGTGGTGGCTAAGAGCCTGGGGGCGAGTCTCGGATTGGGTAACATGCCATCCTGCCGTCGCGTGCGGGATTTGCCTGGTTGTCATGACCATTCCAGCCATCGGCGGTTGGGTTTGGCAAGATACGGTCTCGTATGACTTAGCTTATGAACTAGGCAGTGACGCCCCTTCTCGGCGCGGACAAAGAATGATTCACCAATTCTTTCCTAACGCAGACTCTAGCCCTATTCACTTTGTTTTAGTACGACCAGAACCATTCACAAGCAAAGACGATTGCCTCGCCGCTTGCCAAGAAATCAGTCAGCAGTTGTATAAGGCGGATGTAGAAAGCGTACGCTCAATCGCTGATCCGCTGGGTGACTATCCACCAGGCCGGCAGATGGGTTTATTTGAAAAAGATGCTTGGCGCAGAAGGCTTCTACAATCCCATCGCTTTACCCAAGAGTATTTCCTAGCCACCGAAGTACCCTACAAAGATCGCATGACCCGTCTCGATGTGATCGTAAAGGAAAACCCTTTCTCACACCCCGCCGCTGCAACCCTAGACAAACTCAAGTCACTGATCGAAGAGGAAATTAAAAACCCACAATCCCCCTGGCACGGAGCGACCTACAGTTATACCGGCACAACACCGGGCATCGTCGACCTGAGACAGGTCACGCAAGCTGATGAATCTCGAATCCGTTGGCTTGTACCACTCGGCGTCTATTTTGTTTTAGTCGTCACACTTGGTCGCCCGCTGCTAAGCGGCTTCTTGATTGCTTCTGTGCTGCTAAGCTATTTCACCACACTCGGTATCAGCCACGCCTTCTTCACCTGGGTCTATAGCCCCGATTTTCAAGGACTCGACTGGAAGGTTTCTTTCTTCCTATTCGTCATCCTTATTGCGGTTGGGCAAGATTACAATGTTTATTTGGCGACCCGAGTCTTTGAAGAGCAACAAACCCATGGACACTTAGAGGGAATAAGGCGTGGCTTAATGCTCACAGGGGGCATCATCACCAGCTGTGGCGCGGTCATGGCCGGCACATTCATCTCCATGTCCGCCGCGCCTGTGCTTACATGGCTCTCAGACCTCGGAATCGGACTACCAATCGCTCCGGAGGAGCGAGGTCTACAACTGAGAAGCATGATCGAATTGGGGGTCGCCCTGACAATCGGCATCATCATCGATACCATGGTTGTGCGCAGCATCCTGCTGCCCGGGGCAATGGCGCTGGCAGCCAAGTGGAATCAAACAACACCCTCAGAAAATTTTAAGCTCAGCAGTGACCTCAGGAGCAAGACATGACGTTACGCGAAGACTCGGGATTCTTCGGCTCAGATCGCAAGAAATTGCCTGTCACCCCTAAAGATGTCCTGGCATATTGCCGTGAAAAGGAAGTGCGGAGCGTCGACTTGCGCTTCACCGATTTTCTAGGACAGTGGCGGCATATCACTGTACCAGTTTCACATTTACGCGAAGATTCTTTTGAAGATGGCTTCGGGTTTGATGGCTCCAGTGTTCGTGGCTGGCAATCCATCAATGAGAGCGATTTACTCTTGATACCGCAACCCGACACCGCCTTCATCGATCCCTTCGCACAACTCTCGACCCTGGCTATGGTTTGCAACGTGCAAGACCCCATCACTCGCGAAGACTATTCGCGAGATCCACGCCACGTGGCTCGCAAAGCGGTTAATTATCTTCAAAGTACAGGCATCGCCGATCGAGCGTTTTTCGGACCTGAATGCGAGTTTTTCGTATTCGATAACGCCCGTTTTGATGTTCGTGACCACGAGGGCTACTTTTACTTAGACAGTCGTGAGGCGCAATGGAATCGCGGGCGAGATGAAAACCCAAATCAGGCTTATAAGGTTCGCTACCAAGATGGCTTTTGCCCTTGCCCGCCCCACGATCAGCTTTTTGATCTACGAAACGAAATGATGCAGACCATGATTGAGGCTGGCATCGACGTGGAATGCCAACATCGCGAAGTGGCGACCGCAGGCCAAGGTGAAATCGATATCCGCTTCAATGAATTGGTTCGTACCGCTGATGATGTGATGAAGTACAAATACATTGTCAAAAACGTGGCGCGAAAATATGGAAAAACAGCTACCTTCATGCCCAAACCAATCTATGGAGATTACGGCTCCGGCATGCATGTGCATTTTTCGCTGTGGAAAAATAACGAACCACTTTTTGCTGGACGAGGATACGCGGGGCTGAGCGATACGGCCATGTATGCTATGGGAGGCTTACTCAAACATGCTCCCGCGTTGTTGGCAATTACCAACCCAACCACCAATAGCTACAAGCGACTAGTCCCTGGCTTCGAAGCACCAGTTAATCTTGCCTACTCGCAGCGCAATCGTTCAGCTTGCTGTCGAATTCCGATGTACAGCCCAAACCCTAAAGCCAAAAGAATAGAGTTTCGAGTTCCCGACCCCAGCAGCAATCCATATCTCGCATTTGCTGCCATGTTGATGGCCATTATCGATGGTATTCAAAACAAGATACACCCAGGGGAACCGCTAGACAAAAATCTCTATGACCTTCCTCCAGAGGAACGCACTTCAGTAGCCCAAACTCCAGCGTCTCTCGATGAAGCTCTGCTTGCTCTGGAACGCGATCATACATTTCTTTTGCGCGGAGATGTTTTCACGGCTGACGCAATTCAAATGTGGATCAATCACAAACGGACCAAGGAAACCAGAGCCGTCAATCAACAGCCCCATCCTATTGAATACTGTTTATATTTCGACTGCTAATGATTTGAGTTGACTACAACGAAAAACGGAGTGGCGTTATTCAACACACCACTCCGTTTCGCTTTTTTGATCAGCACAACCCAGCTGAATTAACGCAATAGTTGGCCCGCTGGCTGCTCAGGTGTTTGACTGTTTGCCGTTTGAGTCGGCTGCTTTTGCACACCCTCAACCTTGGCTTTTGTATCGGCACCATTCTCGAAATCAACCACAATCGGCGCTTCGCTTTCGCTTATCTCTACAGCGAAACCCGCAATTCGCCATCCTTCGGGTTCTAAACGGACAGCCCACACGATTTCCCATGGCTTCGTTGCTGCACCTTCTCCGGTTGGTTCGTTCAAAATACTCTCGACATAAGCCGCATCCTTTTCTTCATCCAGGAAGCTAACTCGTCCGACCTGATAGGTGGCGGTCGGGGACCCGGGAGGCTGAATTACCAGATCACTCTTTGCCAACTCCTCACGAGCCTTCGCTGTCAAAAGAGCCGATGTCTGTACTTCATCACCGCGACGCATACTGTCGAAGAATAAGGCTACAACTTCATTGGGTGGCATCACATTGGTTGCCGCAGTGGCAGCCGCACCCTGCGAATTACCAGGCACCATTACATTTGGTTCACCAACCGCTGCTGTATTATTGCCGGCAGCCGTCGATTTTGTGTCGTTGGCACTATCACTTCCACCGCAGCCCACTGCCAACATAGACCCTAGTAGCAACAACAAAACACTTAGCTTACGCATCGCTAACACATCCTTGCGATTAGAACTTCCATAACACTATGCCACAGCCAACATGTCGTCGCAAACTTGACGATAAGCACCGACTGTCGACAACTTTAAATATCTTGCTATCACGCGCCCAGACCGAATCAGCCAAGAATTGAGCTGCCGAATCTAATAAAATCCCAACTACTCTCTCGTAATTTCCGACAACGGACGCGCCCCAGGGATATCCTCTGGCCACTTCGTCCAAATCGGAATCGAGTTCATCGCTTTGTCTTGGATTTCCTTAACCAGCTTCTCACGCTTTTCCTTTTGCAACCGCTCCATCAAATCCTTCTGAGCTTCCTCGAACGGCAAACGACGAGCCTCTTCCCGCTCCAAAACCTCAATGATATGAAACCCAGCCTCATCCTCAATAATGTTACTGAGGCGCCTTACCGGAATCTGAAAAATGGCTCGATCCAACGCCTCGGATTTTAGACTTCCCTGCACCGTCCACTCCTGCATTCCTCCCTGCTCAGCCGTAATCCCTTCCGAACTCTGCTTGGCAACACTTTCAAATGATGCACCACCAAGAAAGATCGAATCGCCAAGCTCTGCAATCTTCTTGAATGCCTCATCACGAGAATCATGCTTATCAAAGCGAACGGTCAATTGTCGCCACCGCGCACGAGCTGGACGCTCCCAGTCCGCCAAATTTCCATCGTACTCTGAACGCAACTCCGCCAATAATATCTTCGGCTGTTCGGGCACTTGCGTTGTAATAACTTGTTGAGCCATCACGTTTTCGATGAACTGCTTCTCCATGACAGCCACAGAGAAACCTTTTTCCTGCAACTTGCGCTCTAGCCCTAACAAGTCGACAACCTTATTACTCTCCAGCATTTGCGGCACGCGTTGTTCGTAGAAAATCTTACGCCCCTTCGCCATCGCAGTGGCCTTAGCATCGTCCTGCTGGGCTCTTGTCATTCCTCGACCACCCATCTGTTTGAAGAATTGCAAATACATCACCTTAGTAGGAATGTACGCCTTCAAAGCTGGACGAACATATTCTTGCCGCATCTTCGCTAACTGCGACTTGGGCATCTTGTCCGCATAATCGCTGAGAATACTATCGACAATTGGAAACATTTCGCCAGCCAGAATATGGTCGGGACCAACCACGGCAATTAGCTCACCAGCCTCGAAACTACCAGCCTCAGCGGCACCTGCAGGACGAGAGTCGACCGCGGCATTGCTCGAACTAGAGCTATCGAAAGACGCTCGATCAATCTGACCGAACAAAACTGTACCGTAAAGAACAAATACCGCTGCGAACGAACCGGTGATTACCAGCCGAAGCGTCAGAATCCGAGTCAAAATTTGATTCATCCTTGCATCCATGCAGCGAAACATTCTGCGCTCGCCCCTCGGCTGGCCCATGATTGCGAAATGCAGAAACAATTACATCCCAATAAATGCTTCTACCGCCGATCAGACTACCCCGTAACACAAACATAAATCAATAGCATTTTGCGATATAGATAGCACTAGTAGAACAAAACGCTATCATCAAAAACCACACCACACGCTAGCATTAGTGACCGAGGGCGAAAATCTCTTTGGTGAGACTCAACCAATCTACCTTTTCCGTCCGTTTAAAACCGGTCAAATAATAGGCCTTTTGCTGGTCCACAACCCGTAACCTCTCTTTTCGCATGCGAGACAACTGCTCAATTCGCCCGCGGTCCGTGTAGGTAAGCACAAGGTACTCATCTTCCGTTGTAATACTCTTGATCATCCAAATAGCCGCATCGACCCGCAACTCAGCAAGTTCAAATAGCCTCTGGACAGGTGTTGGCACAGGTCCGAAACGATCCAGCAATTCCGCGCGGACATCCTCTCATTTCCGAATATCATCCAATCTGGTTAGTCTTCGGTATAAATCGATTTTGTGGCGTAATTCGGGAACATAATCGGTTGGAATATAGGCCTCAACCGGTAGGTCAATATCGACTTCGGTCGTGATGCGTGGTGGCTGATGCGTCAAATTACGCACCGCATTCTCAAGCATCTGACAGTAGAGTTCATACCCTACCGCTGCGATATGCCCGCTCTGCTCATTACCCAGAAGATTACCCGCACCTCGAATCTCGAGATCTCTCATCGCGATCCCGAACCCAGCTCCGATGTGACTATACTCTTCGATCGCGTGCAAGCGTCGCGAAGCATCTGCACTAAGATGCTTGAATCGATCGACCAACATATAGCAGTAAGCTTGGTGCTTGTAGCGTCCAACACGTCCTCGCAACTGATGAAGCTCAGCTAATCCATAGCGATCAGCTTCATCGATGAAAATCGTATTCGCGTTTGGTATATCCAAACCACTTTCGATAATTGTCGTGGCCAACAAAATATCATAGCGATGTTCAATGAAATCGATCATCACTTGCTCAAGTCGATGCTCAGGCATTTGCCCATGCCCGATCACCAGACGCGCCTCGGGCACGATTCTTTGCAACCGCGCCGCTAACTGCTCGATATCTTGGATACGATTATGAACGAAGTAGACTTGGCCATCGCGATTCAACTCCCGCAAGACAGCATTGCGAATAATATTATCATCGAATCGCACGACGCGAGTTTCAACACTTAACCTTTCTTCAGGAGCTGTTTCTAAATTTGAAATATCCCGGACACCAATCAAGGACATATGCAGAGTTCTAGGGATGGGTGTCGCAGAAAGTGTTAATACATCGATATTAGAACGGATCGTCTTAAGGCGTTCCTTTATCTCCACTCCAAAACGCTGCTCTTCATCGATGATGATGAGACCGAGATTGTAGAACTGCACATCTTTGGAAGCCAAACGATGAGTACCGATAACGATATCGACACGCCCCGCTTCGAGCTCTAGCAATGTTTGCTTTTGTTCCTGGGAGCTACAAAAACGACTGAGCTTGGCGATCGTAAATGGAAACTCGGCAAAGCGTTGCTGAAAAGTCTTGAAATGCTGCTCAGCTAATACGGTTGTCGGCACCAAGACGGCTACCTGATAACCGCTATCAACAGCCTTAAAAGCTGCTCGCATCGCTACTTCAGTCTTGCCGAATCCGACGTCCCCACATATCAGCCGATCCATGGGTCGTGCCGCTTCCATGTCCCCCTTAGTCGC
>JAUMAI010000049.1:13255-17846 GCA_032116775.1 Pirellula sp.
AGCGATCGCGGTAACCTGATCGGCCGTTTCCTCATAAGGAAACGAGGCGTCAAACTGATTTTGCCAAACACTATCGGTCTCAAAAGCGACGCCGGGTAAAGATTTACGCCGAGCTTGTAAATCGAGGTATTCCGCCGCCATATCGGCAACTGCCCTTTGCGCGGCCTTCTTCTGTCGCTGCCAAGTCTGTCCACCTATCCTGGCAAGCTTGGGCTTTGATTTTGTGCCACCGATGTAACGCTGTACTAAATCTATCTTGGAGGCTGGGACGAAAAGCTTAGCTCTTTCATCGAACTCAATTTCGAGATGCTCTTGCTGCAAACCATGCCGATCGAGCATGGTCATACCTCGATAGATACCAATTCCATGGGAAAGATGAACCACTAGGTCACCTTCTCGCAAATCCAGAAAACTATCAATCGCCTTGGATTGAATTCGTTTGGTGGGCCTGCGAAGCATGGCGCGACGAAACATTTGAGTGGCGCACAGTACCAATTGCCCATCAGGCAAAAGTTCAAAGCCTGCAGCCAAAGTAGCAATGACAATGATCACTTGCCCGCTGGCAAATGCAGCGCTGTCCACCAATAATTCGCGCAATCGCTTGGACTCGCCATCATTAACTGCCACCAAGACAACAGGACGTTTCCCTGCCGCTTTATCTATGTCTTTGGCTAATGTCTCCAATTCGGCCGTATAACGCTGAACATCCCCAATGGGGACGCGCATCAAATCGCCCTGATAACCTTCTGCTGCAATCTGGTATCCCAGGACTAATTGACGCTGCTGAATTTGCGCTAAGACATTCGCTGGACTGTGAAATCGCTCAGGAAACGGAACACGATGCAGGAAAGCATCTGTTGTGTGCTGAATGACAGTCGGTTCATACAAAAATGAAAGATGATTGGCAGGTAGATAGTCTAGTAATGTGCTGCTGGATTTAAACTGCGGCTTGGCGGCCAGCAGCGTCACTTCCTTCAAGCCTTCCAAACTTCGCTGCGATCCTAAATCAAAGCGACGAATGGACTCAATTTCATCATCAAACCATTCAATACGAACCGGATCGGGCATATCGCCCGCATAAATATCAATAATTCCGCCGCGGGATGCAAACTCACCCGCCAACTGGACTGAGGTGGTGGCGTGGAAGCCGGAGGTTACCAACCACGCTCTTAATTCGTCTTGAGATACACGCTGCCCTACTCGAAGAGCCAAACCCTGGGCAATCATTTCGTCGGGGCTCGGAACCCGCCCAATTAATGCCACTAGAGTAGTCACGACGATGGGCACGTTGGCAGCCTCTTGAGGAGACTTAGACTCCTTACCGAATCTGCGATACAGAGTGCTCAAAATTTGATTGCGCTGGGTGGTCTCTCTTTGCAGTAAGGATTCTAATTCTGCCTCCTCACTGATCGGCGGGAAATAGTGAACCGGCCTGTCAGTCAGTTGCGTCAACTCTTCGAAGACAGTCTCCGCATCCGTTACATGCCCCAGCACTATTAGCAATACTTCTGGAGACTGAACTGATAGTGCGGCAGAAACCGGGGCAATAGTTCCTGGCCAGATACCTTCCAACGAAACGACACCTGAACGCTTCAATTCTTGATAAGCGCGCAGCATCCCCTCGTGATTCGACAAAGAACGAATCATTTCGTTTAATACCGCAGCGGAGGACCTTGTGTCCTCCGACCCTGGACTTTCAACCATTCCTCAATCCAGTTTTCTTTATTCAGGCATCCAACCGGATGTACTTTCTACAGATATACTCTATATCGCTTTCCAGTACTCGATTAGACGTTGTCAGGTTGCATTTTAAGGCACTTATTTTCCGTGATCTTACGCTTCGGTTCCCAGCAAACCATTGAAAACTTAGAGTACGTCGTTTTACTCGGCTGTAGCGTACGCTCGCTAGCTCAGTCTTGCGACCGACTATCGCTCCCTGTCTGGGCAATTGACCAATTTGCCGATTCGGATTGCCGAGCCGTCGCTCGAAAAGTTGACCAGTTGGAGCTAAAAAACGTACCGTCCAATATTTTCTCCGATTACTCTTCGTTAATTTTCCTTCCAGGTGGCGGGACCGAAAACTATCCTCAACTTCTCAACGAATTAGGCGGCAACCATTTATGGTGCGGAGTTCGTGGAGTCGACTTGGAAAATATTCGCAATCTCAACTTTCTGAAACCACTTGCAGAAGAGGCGGGCTTACGAGTACCTAGATCTTTCGCACATCAAACCCTAACGGAAGCCAAAAGTTTCGCGCCAGAGTTCCTACAAAATGAATTCCCTCGCAGCCGTTGGATTTGGAAAACAGCGGAGCAGGGGGGGGGAGTTGGTGTAAGTCCGATCCTCAACCAGACGGACCTCGAATATCTCTTAAGAATCAAAGCCGAAGGCTATTTGCAGCAGTACATCGCAGGCCAACCGCTTGGGGCTACGATTATCATCACGGCTGCTGGCAAAGCGGAATGGCTTGGTGCTTACCGACTTCTTCCAGCCTCAGAGAAACTTACCAACGTTCACCTCTCCAACCAAGGTCCTCAGTCGCTCGACCAAGCGCGAATCCTTGCGATTGATGTCCAAGATGGACAGCGGCAAGACTACCCATTTCTCTTTTCGGGTGCTATTGGCCCGATCATGCTTGCGCCACAAAAAATCGAAGCGCTATTACAATTCGCCGAACGTTGCCACCGGGAAACCAATATACGAGGCTGGTTTCAAATCGATTTTATCCTCGATGAGGAGCAAAACATCTGGCTTCTCGAGATCAATCCACGTTGGTCCGCCACCATGGAATTGCATGAAAGATACCACGGCCGCTCTTTAGTCTCTCCACACCTGCACGCTTGGGGCGCCGAGAGCCTACAAGCCTCCAATATTGCGAAAGAACCTCGACCGATCTTACTAAAAGAGGTTTTCTACGCTCCAAGCCACTTTGTCTGGACTGAATCCCATTTAGAAAAAGCGTTAAGACGGAATCGCCAGTCAATCGATGCTACGGGTTGGCCTATGATTGCAGACATCCCGACCGCCGATCAGGAATTTGATCGAGGAATGCCAGTATTTACGATGCTGCAAGCAGCAGAATCTTATCAGCAACTTGCAATTGAGCGAGAGAAGCTCTTTAAGTTACTGAGAATTGAAGCCTAAACGATCCAGTACCGGCAGACAGATATCACTCGACATTCATCCCTAGTTGCCGCATCTTCCGATAAAGATTAGAGCGATGGAGTCCTAGTGTTTGGGCAGCCAAGGAAATGTTACCATCTGCGGCATCGATGTGAGTCTGGATGACCGCCACTTGAAATTCATCGGTAACATTGGCCAATGTTTTGTCTGTGCCTACCCCGCTCAAAGTGCTGCCGCTCGATTCACGCTTTTTAAGCTGCTGGCTAAATTCGAGATCTTCTGCTTGAATTTGCTCGCCCACTTGCAGGTACGCCAATCGCTCCATCATATTGCGTAGCTCTCGGACATTTCCTGGCCAATGATACGCTAACATTTTTTCAGTCGCTGACTGGCTCCAATTCGGTTTAACTCTTCGCACCTTTCGACAAAAGTTATCCAAAAAGTAGTCAGCTAATTCGATAACATCGCGGCCTCTTTCGCGCAGGGCTGGCAAGCGAAGCGTCACCACATTAAGCCTAAAAAAGAGATCTTCTCGGAAACGCTTAGTAGCAACTAACTCAGTCAGATTCTGATTCGTTGCCGCAATGACTCGGACATCCGTTGCAATAGGCAACGAGCCGCCAACACGTACGACAACTTTTTCCTCTAACACTCGCAATAACTTACTTTGCCCATTCAAACTCATATCACCGATTTCATCGAGAAACAACGTTCCGCCGGCAGCAAGTTCAAACTTTCCTGCACGACTCGTAAGAGCATCGGTAAAAGCCCCTTTCTCATGCCCAAACAACTCACTCTCTAACAAGGTCTCAGCGATAGCCGCGCAATTGACTGCTACGAATGGCTGACCTCGACGTTGGCTCTGTAAGTGCACCGACTTAGCGATTACCTCTTTACCAGTCCCATTCTCTCCCAGAATCATCACAGCCAAATCGGTCGCTGCGACGCGAGATGTCATTTGTCTCAATGCCTCCATGGCTGGACAGCTACCGATAAAGCGTACTCGATTTTCCTCAGCTGCGACCCAATAGTCTCGACTTTTCGTCAACCCCTCAATCGTTTTGACACCTTCCAAGATCATAGAGATTGGCTTAGCTAACTCTGCCAATAGCTGTTCATCCTCAGCTGAAAAAGCTCCATCGCGATGATTGATCAGTTCCAAGACTCCCAACGCCTCTTTACGACTATCTAGCATGGGAACAGCCAGCAAGGAGCGAGTGTGATAGCCTGTCTGTTGATCGATGCGTCGGTTGATTTCCGCCTCAGCATCGCTGCTATCCCAGCGTTTCGCCTGCAGTGTTTGCAAACTAACCCCAACGATGCCGCTTTTATCCGAGATCCTCAATTCGCCGCCATCTACCCCCAGGGCCGGATAACCAACTAGCTGTTTTGAAGTCTTGTCCCACAAAAAAATACTCGACCGATCTGCGTTGAGGGACTCCGATAGAATCCTCGCGAAACGCTCAAG
>JAUMAI010000050.1:0-701 GCA_032116775.1 Pirellula sp.
AACGCCCGGACCGGAGGCATTTGTAGATCTTGATCATGGTATCTGATTGCCTTGATCAACAAACTACTATCTGCGTTTCCAGGAACAATAGCAGCTCCACTATCGCCACCCGTCAACCAACCCTCGTGACTATCAAGTGTTAGGCCACCTTCGGATTTTGCGTTTTTGCTGGAATGGCACTCGTAACAGTGGCGTACCAGCAGAGGCCGGATTTCCTTTTCGAAATAGCTGATTCCTTTTTGTTCCTCGTCGACAGTTTCTTGTCCGCGTAGATTAGTCGACAGCGATGCGATCGAGAGACACAACAGCCAGATAATGGCAACCGAATTTAAGTCAGAGCAGGGCAAGTTAATATGCCAGCTATCGCGACTTGATTTTGAGATTGAGTGTGCCATGGTGGGACAATCCGTTGAATTAGGAGGGGCTTTCATTGTAAGCGGGATAAGGGACGGATGCCAAGAAGAACCCAGTGAGCCAGCTATTTTTCATTGTGGGGTAGGGGCTATGCGGGAGAGGTAGACGGAGCTTTTTATGCGGTTTAGGACGATATCGAGTACTTTAGGGTGTTTTGGGGTAAAAAACTTGATGTAATCCCCAAGTGCTATTCAGGAAATACTCCTACAGGAAACCGCCGAGCAATTGTTTCTTTATGATTGGCTTTCAATGCTTTTTGAGGGGTGATCTTGGGCCAGATAGATATT
>JAUMAI010000050.1:711-4266 GCA_032116775.1 Pirellula sp.
GATGGGGACTCGAAATGTCTTCATGAATATCGCAGTGGCCGATTTGTTTGGTAGATTCAGGCAATTCTATGTTGGATTGCGTTTTAAAAACTGACTTAGCGGGTTGGCACAAGATGTGGTTTAAATCTGTGGTTGATGTTCCCAAATTAGTACGGCCCGCACAATTTAAGCTTTTGGGGGCGTGTATTTACCTGTTAGTAGGATCGTTGCCGTTGGCGAATTTGCTTGCTGACGATGCGAGGCTAATTCAGAAGCTAGATGCCGACTATCGGCTGCCTGATATGGCTAAGCCCGTATCAGCTGATGAGCACGATAAAGACATGCTCTTTGAGAAAAGGTCACTCGAATCCTTTCATGCAGTGGAGTGGCAAATACGACTGCGGGCGTCTGCTGATCGTCGCTTTGATGATGAAAGTAAGTTGGACTCTTTGGTTTCCACATTGCAGATTCCCCTGACCGAGAAAGTGACGTTGCACTGGGGAGAAGGTAGCCATGCGCGAGTGACAGATTTTCAACCGATGTCCACTCCGCTGATTGAGGGAAAGGGATTCACAATCGGCTCATTTGGAGGTCGTTCCTCAGATGGTGTACTACCCTACTTCAATTTGGAGAGTGCCGGAGGTGGAATCATCATCGCGATTGGTTGGTCCGGTGACTGGCGATTCCAAGTTGAAAGAACTAAAAGTGATACGCTTCAATTGCGAGCCGGTTTAGCCAACAAAAAATTTGCGCTTCGAAAAGGTGAGAATGTCCGTTTCCCTTCCATTTTGTTGATGGGTTATCAAGGATCGTGGATCGATGGCCAAAATAAGTTGCGGCGTTTGTTGACTCAGAGATATTCGCCTCAAGGGCGAAACTTTGAGGAGTTAATGCCCGTGGCAGGTAGTGTCCATGGCGTCATTGGATTCAACGATACAACTGAGACCAACCTCTTGGAAATGCTGGAACAAGTAAGCGACATCAAGCATTTAGAGACATTTTGGTTGGATGCAGGATGGAACGAGGGAGGTTTTCCCGCGGGGCAGGGTAATCCTCAGTATTCAGCAGAGCGATATCCGCGAGGTCTCGTATCGGTTGGTGAGAAGGTTAAGGAAAAAGGTCTGAGATTCCTGGCTTGGTTTGAACCGGAGAGGGTGATGCGAGGTTCCAAGCTATATAACGATCATCCGCAGTGGTTGTTGAAGCCCTTAGGCACTCCGGTTGAATTACGGTATCAGGAAAAAGATGGTTTCTACCTTTTCGATTTTGGTAATCGCGAAGCTAGGAAGTGGATGGTCGAGACCATATCGAAGCAGTTAACGGAGAATAACATCGAAATCTATCGTCAGGACTGTAATTTGTATCCTGCGTACTTTTGGGGAAATGCGTTAACGCCCGAAAGTGAGGTTTCCAATGAAGTTCAATACATCACAGGGCTTTATGAATTCTTAGACGAGTTGCAAAGAAGACATCCTAAGGTTCTGTTCGATCAGTGCGCTAGCGGAGGTAGGAGAATCGATTTCGAGATGCTTCGGCGGAGCGTCGTGTTGTGGAGAAGTGACAACACCTGGGGTGATCCGTCAGCCCCTAGAAATATGCAGGCCATGACACATGGTTTATCGCATTGGATTCCCCTGCATGGATTGGGAGCTACTGCCGTTGACAAGATATCGTTGCGTAGCGGAATGGGGGCGTGTGCATCGTTCGCAATCAATTATCGTTCCCCACAAGATCGTCAACAATTGGCGCAGTATCTATTGCAGTATAAGCCAATCCGAGATGTGTTCTCTAAGGATTATTACCCCCTTACGCCCTGGAGCGCCGACCCAAATCAATGGTTGGCATTTCAGTTTCATGATCCCGAGAAGGGAAGGGGAATTCTGCAAGCATTTCGTGGCAAGGGTAGCAAACTTGAATTACCTTCATTGCAATTGATGGCTCTTGAAAAAGATACATTTTATCAAGTGCACGACTGGGACGAGAGCACAGCGCGACAAATGACGGGTGAGGAATTGATGACGAGCGGTCTTAAGGCGACGGCGGCAGATACGGATGAAATTGCAAAAGTGTGGACTTATTCACGCGCGAATTAGTCGACTGGTGATTTGTCACTAAGTCTGTAAAGATTGTTTGTAAATCGGCGTTTATGGGCTCCTTGGGCCGTGTTCATTCGAAAACTCACATCCTCGAGCGTAAATCTGTTGGGCATAGAGGGCCGTTCTTCGTTGTAAGCAAGCGGGTGGTGTCAGCAAATGAGGGCGATGCGCGAAAAGAGGAGTCTTGTCGCCTGCGCTTATTTAAGCAGGACTGGGCATGTAAGCGAAGCGGATGCGTACGAAGAAACGTTAGGTTTGTTAGGGGTAAAGTACTGCCAACTGTTGTATTTCGTAGGGATCTATCGAACAGATGTTAACAGTGGTTGCCAGGTTGTAGAGGGTTGATATTTCTCGGAGAGAAGCCACTTCTGTCTTTTCTAATACGGCATAGTAAAGTCGTGGCCCTGGGGGCGATTTATCGTGGTGGATCGACTACTATTATCTCGTTGGAAGAGAACTCCATTAGATTTGTTAAATCGGCGGGAAAGACTGGGTATGATCACGGCAAGCAAGATCTTTAAAGTGCTGGTGTTAATCGCGTTATCTAACCAAGCTTTTGGATTCGATGTGACGTTGACGCCCTCCGAGACGAATGATGATTCGGATGTCATTCAGGCTGCGGCTGACCGTGGAGGGGTTATACGTTTTTCTACCGGTACCTATCGGTTGCGCAAAACAGTTGAAATTGATTTAGCGAAAACTGGTCCTGTGAGTTTGGTCGGCGATGGTACAGCGAAAATCGTGATGGAGGAATCTGGTCCAGCTTTCCGGTGGAAAGGTACACACAAGGGAACAGCGGACCCTGGAACCGTTGCGGCGGAAGTGTGGCGCAACGAAAGGATGCCGAGCGTTTCTGGGCTCGAATTGACGGGGAGTCATGCGGATGCCGATGCGATGAGCATCGAAGGGACAATGCAGTTTACCGCTACTAAACTACTCATCCATCAAATGCGAAATGGTCTGCACTTAACAAAACGAAACCGGAATATCTTGATTGCAGATTGTCATATCTACAACAACAGCGGTGTAGGTATTTACTACGATGCAGTGAACTTGCATCAGTCAAATATCTCAGCATGTCATATAAGTTACAACCGCAGTGGAGGCGTAGTGATTGTCGGCGGAGATGTTAGGAATGTTCACATAGATGGTTGCGACATAGAAGAGAATATGGCTGAGGATAAGCCACACAAGTCGAATGTTTACATCGAATGTACTCAAGGTTCTGGTGCCGAGATCGCGATTACCGGTTGCACGATTCAACATACTGCTGCCGTAGCAAATTCGGCGAACATTGTATTTTTCGGTAGCGAAATACCTGAGGGTGGGAAGGAGGTTGTGCGCTGGGGGCACCTTACTGTCGCGGATAACATTCTTACGGATGCCCAGAAAAATATTTGGTTGAAAGGTGTGCGTGGAGGTACTGTTACGGGCAACAGTTTTGGGGAAGGGCATGAATATCATTTGCTGGTGGAAGATT
>JAUMAI010000051.1:0-3961 GCA_032116775.1 Pirellula sp.
ATGTCTAGGTGGATGAAATGTCAACCTAAGCATCGGAAACTCAAGAAAATGACCAAAACCTTTGCCGATTCAGTAGTTATGCTTAATTGAACGGTATTGGGGTTAAACGAAGTGCGCAGGCCAGTGTTTGGATTTGGCGAGGGAGTTCGCTTGCGGTGCGATATCCAGCGGTAGCAAACCTAGCCTGCCGGCAACGGGTTAGACGAACCTCTTTTCAGGCTCTAATTCCGTTCTCTCACTTGTTAGCGCGTAGACGTTCGGGCATGGTGACCGTGCCTTCTTTAAGCTCGTTAATCTTTCCAGGTGTTTTCTTCAACGAGAACGAATCGTAAAGCTCACCGATTGCGGTGCGAGACTCGTAGCGCAGATTATCACCATCGACATGGATGATTTGGTACAGCTGCGTATCTTCAGCGACTCGGACCATAAAAGGCTTGCGGTTGAGGTTGTACATTTTGGGACCGCTCACCGAGACAACGTAGACGGTTCCCGATTCGGCATCGACATTGGTTACGCCCGTTGAGACGTTACCGACTGTCTCCAGTTTTAAAGGAGTCTGAAGCCCCGTTCTGCCGTAGCTATGATCGTGTCCAGTGAGAACCAGGTCGACTTTATGCTTATCAAAAATTGGCTTCCAGGCAGCTCGCAGGCCTGGATTATCGCGATCCTTGCCGGTTGAAAAGATTGGGTGATGGAAGGTGCAGACTACCCAAGGCTGCTTATTATTTGCTAATACCTCATCCATCCAAGTAGTTTGAGCTTCTATACCTTCATTGCTGTTGAGTGCAATGACTCGCATGTTTTGATATACGAAGGTGTAGCAGCTTTCTTCTAAACCTTCAGGCCCATTTTCGAATAAGGTGAAAGATGGTCTCCAGTGATGAGTTAGGCTTCTAGAGCCGTCGGCTTGCTTCGCTTGCTCATGATTTCCAGCCACGGGAACATTCGGTATCATCCCATTGAGCCAATTGCCTGCTCCGAACCATTCACCCCATTCCGCGTCTGCTTGAGCGTTATTGATGAGATCCCCAGCATGGATGATGAAGGCTGCTTTCGGGGCATCGCTATAAGCTTCGCGTATGACTCGAGACCACATGGAGCGCAGGTTATTTTGCGCATCACCGAAGTAGATAAAAGAAAATGGTTCGGGTTTATCGGACGCAGTACGGAACTGAAACCATTCGCTCCAGTTCACGCCATCGCCTACACGGTAGGCATACTTGGTGCCCGGCTTGAGGTCCGTAAAGGTCACGGAGTGGAAGTTGGCTTCATTGATATCCGTTTTCAAACTCTCGGTCTTAGCATCAACTCGTTTGGGTGAGCTCGAGAATTCGGGACCTGCGGTTGCTTCAGCTATTTCAGCCACAGCTTTTTTAATTTCTGTTGATGTGCGCCACGTTACGGATTGTGATGTTGTGGGTTCGTTCGCCCAAGTCAGAACGATACGATCGGGAATAGGGGTTGGGGCATACATTTCCGCTGGCTTAACTTGCCGCGGTGAGTGCTCATGGCCCTCATGCGCGAAAACTCCCAACGGGAAACTGAAGATCATCAAGGTTGTCAGTTTTTTCAGTGCATCATATTGGAGGGTCATTTTGTATTCTGCCTATGGATCTAAAGTCCGCTTGATTACAGTTGGAAAAATCTAATTTATGAGTTCTTGGCACGAAGTCGTATTTTAATTTCGACGGATTATTCCTGCCAGTGAGAAGCGTTCATCGATCGGATGGGTGATAGAGTTCGTGCACGAGGCTCGGTCTTCAATAACGCAACTAAGATGTTAGACGTTCAGAAGCTCTAGTTTTTACTTACTCAAACGACAGGATGGGCATGCTGGCGGCTAGGGTGTTTGTTTCAACTCGTTTGCCATTTGAATCAAGTTATCAAGTATCTTTACAGAAGCCTGAGGTTCAAGATAGTTGGTGCCTGGCCATGTTTCGTAACCGCCCAGCTCAAAATGACGCGGTGTGGGTAAGTAGCCATAATAGCCATGGGCTAGTTCGATCATAAACGAATTTGGAAATGGGCTCCGTTGGCGAAATTCGAGCCCTATTTCAGCAAAGGTTTCACAAGGCGTACTGCCAATCGCAATATCACCAATCGTGAAGAGTTGGACGGGGGTTTTAGTCTCAGGACTTGCTTGGGCAAGTTGCTGTACCCGTCGTGCATAGATCGCAGGTAGATCTGCTCCTGTTGGCGAGGTTGGTTTGGCTAGGGTGTCGGTTGCCCATTGCATGAGTGCGGGTTCGACTTCTCTCCATTTGAGATCGAGCTCTCGGTATCGTGATGACAAGGGAAGTTTTTTTCTCCATGTCAGCTTAGGGATCTCTGAAGACACTTTTTGAGCGAGATCTTCAGCAACATAGGTCATCTGACCATATGTCGGTCGAGTCGCGCGTGACTTTCCGAAGGGAATGTTGTTGATGTCACCGCTGGTGCCATTGGCCATTAGTCCAACAAACGGCGGATCAGCTGTAGGAGACGATAGAAGCTGCTTTAGTCGTTCGCAGTAAATCGCAAAGTAGTCTGCAGATATATGGCCAGGTCCAACATCTCCAACATAGTGTAAAGAGTAAGCGGAGTAGAGAGACAGTAATTCGGCATTAGGTGTCCGCAAAGCAATAAAGGAAACGGTCGGGTCAATCGGACCGGCTGGTTCAACCAGGTCAGGGCTATTGGCGGGTGGGTTCATTTTGACCTTGTCCATTTTTCCGAATGGATTAGGTGGCATCGCTCCTTCTTTAAGAAACCAACGTCTATTGAAAACATGCTCGGGCACATCGACCCTTCCGAAAGAAATTTCGGCTGGACGAAGGTTTTGGATAGCACGCCGCACTCCATCGGCGATACGTCGGGCCACAAACTGCTGATAGTCATTCAGTGGCATCTCGGACTGATAGCTGCGAACCACCGAAGCATTTGAGATGGCGCTGGTAGCGGAATGGGTATGTGTTGCTGAAATCATGACATTCTCCGGCGGAATGCCAGTCTGTTCTTGGATCAAACGCCGTGCCTCCAGACTTAGGCTGCGATGAATACCCAATAGATCGCATACGACCAGAGCAAGTTTGGTTTTACCATCGTCTAGGACTAAGCAGCGTGCATTTAGGTCATCATGGATATGTTTCGCTGGGATGGGTAAAAAACCGCCAATGATTTCTCCACCTAGGTCTGGCGTGATGTTGCTAGTAGCTGCTCCGACTAGCAGATATTCAGAAGACTCTTCGGCATAGATCGATGCGCTTTGAATAGCAGTAATCACAATTAAGAGAGGTATCAGGAAACGTTGCAACACGTTATCGCTCCTAGCGGCTTGTGGGGTGCCTTGATTGGGTGGGTCAACGAGTGGTTCGTTGTTTGCTTGAGCGTAGCTGAGGATAGCGATGAGTCATGCCAACCTCTCTCGTCAGTGATCTGCTATGGAAACAGATAGCTCAAGCTCCTCCATAGGCTAACATAGTTCCATCACCGATTCGAGCAGCAAAAACTGGAGAATCTTCCGTTCAGGTAATACCAGTGCGGGGTGTTTTGCAAGTATTTGTATAATTGCTGGGTGATATCGATAGATGCGCTCCCTCAGCGACTCTTTTTAGAGGCCCGCGACGCCACGCGGGCGGAATCGCG
The DNA here is from genome assembly GCA_032116775.1 of Pirellula sp. GTDB lineage: Bacteria > Planctomycetota > Planctomycetia > Pirellulales > Pirellulaceae > JAFLCP01. The sequence goes on from JAUMAI010000051.1 coordinate 3,625, forward strand.
GTAATTGCGTTTTTATCAATGCAGCGACGCAGTCTCTGTTTTGGAGAGATTATTAACTCTGCATAAATCAAGTGGTTCTAAGTCGTTGTGATACGAGTAAACTTGCAATCCGATCGTGTGTTTAAGGCCGCATGGGATGCTATATCTTTGATATCTTCGGTTGCGATGGAAAAGTCTTTGGTGCTTATTTTTAATGGATAGGTTGCATCATAAGTTTGTTGCCGGGAATGTTGTGGTATGAAAAAGACTAGTTCAAAAATGATTGATGTCGACCAATACATTGCCCAGTGCGATCCTCATTGGCAACCTGTCTTGCAGAAACTTAGGCAGACTATCC
>JAUMAI010000052.1:0-2421 GCA_032116775.1 Pirellula sp.
GGTTTTTTCCATCGGATTGATGATTGTCGAGTGATGATTGTTGATTGTTGAAGTGGAAGAAGTTGGGCGTGTGGTTTATTCGGTCCGTGGTTTGTCCTCGACCAATCACCAATCACCCCACGCTGAGCTCTTCTTGGTTAAAACCGGCTGTTCATCAGCGGTTATCAGCGTCCATCAGCGGTCCGGGATTTTTGGTTCCTACCCTGGGACAGTCCCCGCGCCTAAGGCCAGAAGTAGCTGGGCTTATTGCGATCGAGGCGAGCCACATGTGATCCACCGCTCCGCTCTGCTCCTAGTGCCGAGTTCTCGGACACAAAAGTGCTGAATGTTGTGACGCGGAGCAGTGCGATATGCGAGCATTCTCTCCGATGCGTGAATGATCCAGCCCGGTCTTGCGTTGTGAGTCGGTCAAGAAAATAATGCCATCCATGACTTGGCTCCTTATTCCCTCCAAAAAAACCGCTCTCATCGATGCGACCTACGAGCTTCCCGCCCCTGAGGGCAGGACTACCGTCGCAGTCAAGATCATCGACATGTTGGGCGAAGAGGTCTTGGTCACAAAGGAAATTGATTAAGCACGATGCTTTCACTTCCTGAATCTGTCTCCATCTACAGTGTCAACAAGGGCGCAGAAGTACGCGCGAGTCTCGTGGATCTTTCGAGAAAGGCTGCTGCTCAAAAAATTGATGGAACCTGGTGGGAGATTGGCGTGTCTAAGCGGTTACGGGCGAAAGAGGGTGACAATCATTGGCAATGGCGTAAGTTGGTGGGTGAAATACGGGACGATCACGCGTGGGATGCAATTGCTGTCCAATCGGTAAGTGGCAACATTGAGGGCGCGATGACCTTCCGAGTGGACGCCCTGAGTCAACTAGAGAAGGGGTTGGGTGTAGTCTACGTTGATCGACTGGCGGTAGCTCCGAGGAACCGTCCATGGCTCGTCGACCCGCCAAAATACCAAGGGATTGGCACTGTGCTGCTCTTTGCTGCCGTTAGGGAAAGCTACGTGTTGGGTCTTGAAGGCAGGGTATGGTTAACCTCTTTACCTTCGGAGCGTACGCGTGAGTTCTATCGAAAAAAGGGATTCCAGGAGATTTTTTCTGATGAAGATGGTATGATTGACTTCGAGTTGCCGAAGGAAAAAGCAGAACAATGGCTTCGGCTCAAAGGGTATCTCTAATGGTTTTTGATGACAGCGATTTCGTTCCGGTGACTGGCGGTGGTAAACTACACGGTAGTTACCTCCGTTCAGACACATGCGCTCTACAAGACCTAAAGGTTGCCTCAGATACCGATCGTCACCTCGTGCGGTTGTTGACATTGCATCCAGATATGCAAGTCAAATTTCGTTGCCAAGATTTGGCACTGTTGGATGACAATACGAAGCGGGATTTGCTGAAAGACATTAATCGTCTACTTGGAATCAAGTCATTTCGGAAATGATCACGCCTGATGAAGCTAGGCAATTTGCGCAGAAGCATTTTCCGAACGCGCCTGAAAAGCTGATTGAAGAACTTGGTATAGAGCTAAATGAGTCAGAACTGTCAGGATGCGACGGTTGGTGCTTGAGTCTTGGCGACACGGCGATCATCAGGCTCACCAGTAAGTTAGGGGCGGGACGCAGGCGATTTACTTTAGCACATGAGCTCAGCCACTTGATTCTTGGCATTCCCGGTGTGATTGGCGAAACGTATGAGCAAATGCTTTCCTCCAGCTTGGAAGAGGAAAGGCAAGTCAATGAGCTTGCATCGGAACTGTTGCTGCCCACGACTATTGTGCGGCAACTCATACCTGATGTACCTGTTGTTTTTGGTGCCCTTAAACGACTTGCTAAAAAGGCAAACGTATCCGAGTTGGCCGCTGCCATCCGAGTTTGTAATCTGTCGCAAGAGTTGGGACTTATCAACTCTTCGGTCGTGTTCTTCAGTAGCGTTACAGCTGTTAGTTGGCAATGGTCTACGACTTTTAAAATGCCCGAAGACACGGCCATAAGCTTGCTTGAGAGCGCACGGGGGTCGTCGCCGGACGTCTTTAGGTTCAAGCGAACCGACGGCCAAGTAATCGTTGCATCGATAATCGAAAATCCCAACTTTGGTTCTGCAACATTGTTCGTTCAATTGCTTCCGGAGGAATTAGGCTTACAAACGTCTCAGCATGAACATCGCAAGAAAATCGAAAATGAGCTCTTTGCGGGAAACGTGAAGCTTCAACAAAGAATGTCTGGTTTCTTTGGTGCGCACAAGGGCCGAATTGCGAGCATGACGTTGAAGCAAGCGATAGAAGACTTTTGGAATAGGTACGAAAGCCAATTAAAATCAACACCCGTAAACTCATCGCTCGGACGTGAGTATGTCGAGCTTCGTATCAAGGAATGGTTTTAATGTTTTTTGCTATCGCCCGAACCGCCGCGTTCCCGACACC
>JAUMAI010000053.1:0-3723 GCA_032116775.1 Pirellula sp.
ATACACCGAGCAATGATAACTGAGCACTGATTGAAACCCAATGATTAACCGTCAACAACTCTTAAAAGACCTACAGACCCTGCTCACGCGGATCGAAGCGGATCTGCTGGAACGCAGTGAATCGACTGAAGTTCCCGAGGTACCCGCTGCGCTGCATGCGGAGTACGAGAAGGCTGCCAAGGCAGAACGCACAGCGCAGAACTACGAAGACTGGCGAACCGATACGATCACACAAGCTGCAGCGGCCTGGGTTCTGTCGTGCGTATTCGTTCGCTTCCTCGAAGACAACTCGCTGATCGATCCACCGAAGATGAGTGGTCCTTTGTCATTGGTCACTGGTCATTCGCGATTGCAGCGTGCCCGTGATGAACACGAACTCTACTTTCGCAAAAGCCCGCAGCATTCGGATAGGGAATACTTGCTGTCGATTTTCGACGAGTTGAAGAAACTCCCTGGCACACGCGAACTCTTTACCGAGTTTGGAAAACAGTTGTCTGTCACCAATGACAAAGGACAAATGACCAATGACCAAATCCATTGGCTTTCAGGTGACGCCGCAGGAGAGTTGTTGAAGTTCTTTCAAACCATTGAAGCCAGTTCTGGAGTACTCGTTCACGACTTCACCGATCGCAACTGGGATACACGATTCTTGGGCGACCTCTATCAAGACCTCTCGGAAGCGGCACGTAAGAAGTTTGCATTGTTGCAAACGCCGGACTTCGTAGAAGAATTCATCCTCGATAGAACGCTTGAACCTGCGCTAGATGAGTTTGGTTTGGTCACAGGTCATTCGTCATTAGTTACTGGTCAATCGCAAGCAACCAATGACAAGGGACAAATGACAAATGACTACTTTAAGATGATTGATCCAGCCTGTGGATCAGGCCACTTCTTGCTAGGCACTTTCCCTCGATTGCTTGACCGATGGCAGCGGAAAGAACCTGGAACAAACATTCGAGAGCTCACGCAACGAGCGTTAAACAGCATCCACGGAGTCGATATCAATCCGTTTGCAGTCGCTATTGCCAAATTCCGCCTGCTTCTCGTTGCGATGAAATCATGTGACATCCAGCGTTTAGCGGATGCACCTGCATTTCAAATCAATGTTGCCTGTGGAGATTCATTGTTACACGGCGAAAATCGAACTTCGACTGGTCAAAACTTGATGGACTTTGCTGACGGTGCGACGGACCAAGAGTTGTACGCGCACGCTTACCCCGGCGAAGACCTCCAAAGGGTGCGAACTCTACTTCGCCCAGGGACATGCCACTGCGTTGTCGCAAATCCGCCCTACATCGTTCCAAAAGATCGCAAGCTAAACGATTGGTATCGAAAACGATATTCAGCCTGTGGTGGAAAGTACTCACTTTCCGTTCCGTTCATGCAGCAGATTTTTCAACTGTCCTGCGAAGGCGGCTTTACCGGGCAAATCACCGCAAACTCATTCATGAAGCGTGAGTTTGGCAAGAAGTTAATCGAGTCGTTCATCTCGACTATTGATTTAACGCACGTAATCGACGCTAGCGGAGCATACATTCCCGGCCATGGCACACCGACAACGATATTGTTTGGGCGTAAACGAGCCCCGGTCGGAAGTTCCCTTCGAACCGTCCTTGGCATTCGCGGTGAACCTTGCACGCCAGACGACCCATCAAAAGGATTGGTGTGGTCTTCGATCGTAAACCTCATTGATTGCCCAGGAAGCAGCAATGACTTTGTATCAAGCACGAACTCTGATCGTAAATTATTTCACATTCACCCATGGGCAATTGGCGGAGGTGGCGCAAACGAACTCAAGAAGCAGCTTGAAGACAATGCGAAAAGTCATCTTATAGATCACTGTAACACAATGATCTGCGTTGTAACTCTGGAAGATGACGCATACTCAGCACCAGAATGTTCATGGCTTCGAATCGGGGTGAAAAAGGCGGAACTCACTGGCTTTGTTGAAGGCGACATGATTCGTGACTGGGAGATTTGTGGCGTCACTTCTGCACTCTTTCCTCATGATTGGAAAACGCGAACTCCGTCAATTGGCCCGATTGCGGAACGGCGTTTATGGAACCTTAAAACAAATCTTTCCGGCCGGCTTTGGTTTGGCAAGACGCAAGTAGAACGCGGTTTGCAATGGTACGAATACGGCATGGTTTCGGGGCCAGCGCTCGCTACGTCGCTTTCAATTACCTACGGTGAAATCGCCACTCATAATCATTTTGTTTTGGACCGCGGTGGGAAGGTGTTTAAACAGACTGCACCTGTAATCAAGATCAAAGCCGATTCGACTGAAGACGACTATCTCGCACTTCTCGGTCTTCTCAATAGTTCGGCCGCCTGTTTTTGGATGAAGCAGGTTGCACATCAGAAACAAATGATGGGAGGCGATGGGATTCGGATCGAATCTAAGGCTAAGGTACCCTACGCCTTCTCTGGAACTCAACTTTGCAAGATGCCGGTGCCTGAAAAATGGTCATCTAGCATTTTGAGAGAGCGTTTGCTCAAACTGGCTCGAGCTATGGATGAGCTGGCAAGCATTTTGTCTTCATTGGTTGCTTCGGCATCAATATTGAACGAAGTGCATACTGCAGATGCGATGCGTGAAAAGTGGAAACGATCGCTTGAACAGCGTTTTTTGACGCGCTCTCGCATGATCCAAGTCCAAGAAGAGATTGACTTTACGGTTTATGCGATGTGGGGTTTGGTATCTGAAGAGCTACTATCGGATTGCATCTGGGATGAAGTGATTATTGATGCTGGTGACCGTCCATTTGATATTTTGAGAGCAAAAAACGAGGATGATTTCCCTGTACCGAAAGCAATACCTTCCGATTGGCCGTTAGCCATGCAGAGTTGCTGGAAGAAGAGGTTAAATGCAATTAAGTCCTCGCCAGACCTTCAATTGATCGAGGACGCGCACTACAAGCGTCGCTGGGTTGGACGGCAAGGACTGTTTAACCACACTCGCAATAAAGGCGAGCTCGATCACGCCTGTGAATATTGGCTACTTCATCGTCTGGAGACCTATTTCGACTTCGATGGCCGAATGACTGACGTGTCGAACCAGAGCAAAAGGTCGATTCCTCTTGGTGAAATCACCATGTACTCCGTCTCGCGACTCGCCGACGCGGCTCGCCAAGATTCTGAGTTCATGGAAGTCGGTGAACTCTATCGAGACGATCCCGCTTTCGATGTTCTAGCACTCGTAGACGAACTTTTGCTTGCTGAGAGCGTTCCTCATTTGCCAATCCTTCGCTACAAGGACTCCGGTCTTCGCAAACGCTCAGAGTGGGAGAAGACCTGGGACTTGCAACGCCGCGAAGATGCAGGCGAGTCGGTCGGGACGATTCCCGTTCCACCCAAGTACACCAGCGCCGACTTCATCTCGACCGGTGGAGCCCGTTACTGGTCGTTGCGTGGCAAGCTCGACGTACCCAAGGAACGTTGGATCAGCTTTCCGCATTGCGAAGGCCCCGACGGAACGCTCGTCATCTGCTGGGCCGGCTACGATCACCTGCAACAAGCCCAAGCCATCAGCGCCTACTACGTACGCGTGCAGACCGAGTTCGGCGGCAGCGACGATCCCCGGCTCATCCCCTTGCTTGCCAGCCTAATCGAGCTCCTCCCCTGGCTCAAGCAATGGCACAACGAACCCAACGCCAACTTCGATGGCCTCCGCATGGGCGACTACTTCGAAGGTTTTGTAAACGAAGAAGCCCGCAACCTCGG
>JAUMAI010000054.1:0-8828 GCA_032116775.1 Pirellula sp.
GTGTTTTCAGCTTTAACGCTATCGATTCCCTCAGCTTGAAGATTGAGAAGATTGTGATCGAAACGACAGCGACAAGCGGGAATAAAGGTCACTGCGACAGAGGCGATCGAAAGTGCAATAATAAAAATTGGATTGCGAATCGCGAAAGAGCTTATATGAGCTAAGTAAGTGGATAACGCATTCGCGAATCGCGAGCTACCCGATAGGCTCTGCTGGTTACTGAGAAATGTTGGGGAGGCTGACTTCCTTCTGTAATAAACAGCCAAACTGGCTGGTAGGATAGTTAGCGCGGCCAGCATGCATATCAGTGTTCCACCGCCACTGATAACCCCTAATTCCGCAATGCCTTTAAAGGGCGTTACTGCCGCACAAGCAAACGCTGCGGCCGTTGAAATTGCTCCAATCCAAATACCAGCACCACATTCTTTCGCAGTTTGCAACAGCGAGTGATTGATGTCCGTCGATGTAGAGTTGGGATCGGCTCTTAAATGTTCGAGGAAGTGCGATAAAAAGTGAATTGAAAAATCGATCCCTAAGCCGATGAGAATAGCTCCAAAAGCAGCACTGAGTAAATTGAGATGGCCGATGGAGAGTGTTGCAAATGTAAGAGTCCAAAGTAACCCGAAAAGCAAAGCCATCATGGCCAATAGCGGCAAGGTAATTGAACCGTAAGCGACTACCAAAAGTACTGCGACGCCGAGCATACTCACGATACTTGCCACCATCATGTCGGACTGCGTGCTCTGAGCTTCGTCTGCTTCGAGTATTGGCATGCCCGTCAATCGAACTGTGACTTTAGGGTGACGTTTCTTCAATTCATGAACATGTTCCCGCAATCGATTTATCTCTAGCGAAGATGCTGATGGATTGTCATCTGGATGGAGCAAGGGTATGAGGCAGAGTCCGAGGCGGCCATTGTCATCGAGGAGTAGCGAGTCATCGATAGATGGGGTTCTATTCGCTACCAATTCAACAAGTGGCGTGAGCAAGCCAGGATTGGGTTGCTGCTTAGGATTGTTGAGAAATTCGAGTAGAGCTTGAGCATCAGCGGCAAGCAAAGGTAAAGCCTGCAATTGGGCGAGTGTGAGCCACTGCTGTGAGAGCGAGGATGCTGTTGCTCGAAAGACTGGTTCAGTAACACTGCGAGGCAATGATGGTTTAGTATCGGGCGGTAGTTGCGAAGGATTGGGAGTCGAGGAGTTGATCGCTAAGGATAATTGAAGGAACTGCTCAGCAGCGGCCAGGGAATTGGGCGGCGCGAAGTGAAGACGTTTATTGGTGAGTTGGGGAGTAGCGCTTGAGTAGAGGATGCCTGAGAACGTATTGTCTTTTTCAAGGGTAGGTCCAATGTCTTTCAGTGCGGTAGCAACAGCGATCGGATCGTCCGCCTCGATGACGATGATGGCATCATCGCGTCTTCCAAATAGCTCTAGGTAACGTAGCCAACGCTGGTTGTATTCGGCGGTGGTGTCGAGCAGATCCAATCGCGAAGTTTTGAATTTGAGTTGCCAAGCTGAGTAGGCAGTGCCCAGCAAGGTGAAGATCAATGCGAGAAGCAGACAACGGCTTGGTCGAGCCACGGCCCAGCGAGTGAGGGTGGCTACGACCAAGTGTGTCCAGCGGTTCGCATCGCGATCTGTAGAGTTAGATGCCACAAGGATTACTCGGAGCTTGATCGATTTTGTTGATCGATAGGTTCGGCATCGAGCGAGGCTTTACAATACTTCATCAGTATTCGTTAGAAACTTCTGTTGAAGCTTGTTCGGCGGTGGGTAGTTCGCTTTTGGCAGTGTGTCGGATCGATCTTTCTGCAACTTCTCGCCTCAGTTTGGCAATCATCTCCGTGACCGGCATTGCGCCTAAGTCACCTTGAAGTCGATCTCTTAAAGCTGCCGAGCGAGTTTCGGCTTCTTTGGGACCAACGACGGCCATGTAGGGAATCAATTCGACCTGAGCATCGCGAATCTTGGCTTGCACCTTCGCTCCTCGCACGTCGGTGGTGACTCGGAAGCCAGCATCGGTAAGTTCTTTTTCGAGCTGTAGCGCGTAGTCGTTGGATTTTTCGCTGAGAGGTAAGATTCGAATTTGCTCGGGTGCCAACCACAGCGGGAATGCGCCGGCAAAGTGTTCGATCAGCATGCCGCAGAAACGTTCCATGGATCCAAAGGGTGCTCGATGGATCATGACTGGTCGGTGCATTTTGTTATCGGCCCCGACGTATTCCAATTGGAAACGCTCAGGAAGGTTGTAGTCCAATTGAACGGTTCCGAGTTGCCATTGTCGGCCGATGCAGTCGCGGACCATGAAGTCGGCTTTAGGGCCATAGAAGGCAGCTTCACCTTCGCGGGCATGGAATTCAAGTCCCGATTCCTCAAGCACTTTTCTCAGAGCGGCTTCGGCTCGGGACCAATTCTCTTCCGTTCCAACGTATTTGTCGCTGGCGGGATCACGCAGTGAAAGTTGGACACGATAATCGGTGAGGCCGACGCTTTGCAGCACGAACTTTGTGAGTTCTATGGTGTTGCGAAATTCCTCTTCGACTTGGTCATCAGTGCAGAAGATATGCGCATCGTCTTGAGTTAAGCCTCGCACGCGCAACATACCGTTGAGCTCGCCTGTTTGTTCGTAGCGATAAACAGTACCGAACTCGAACAGTCTTAATGGCAACTGCTTGTAAGAGCGAGGTTGAGCCTTGAAGATTTGCGCGTGATGCGGGCAATTCATCGGCTTGACGAGATAGCGTTCATGCTGTCTTTGCCAAGCATTGAGACGTTTGATCTTTTCTTCTTTGGCCAAGCTCAGTTCGAAGCCATCGATTTGTACGCCTAAAACTTGAGCGGCTTGATAGAGTCGTTCTTCGGCTTCGGTGGATAGTTCCTCTGGTTTTTGCAGTAAGTCAATCCAGGCATCAACTAAGCCACCCGCTTGCGCGGTGAATAGTGGTGGGAATTGGCTATCGCGATAATATGGGAAGTGGCCAGAAGTTTCGTAGAGTTCAACTCGACCGAGATGAGGACTGTAGACGGGCTGGTATCCGCGTTGTAAAAGTTCGTTACGCAGAAAGTCTTCCAAGAGTACTCGAATGCGGGCACCTTTGGGTAACCACAGACAGAGCCCTTGGCCAACATCTGGAGTAATGTGGAACAAGCCGAGTTTTTTGCCTAAAACTCGATGGTCACGACGACGTGCTTCCTCGATTTGATCGAGATAAGCTTGCATATCTTTGGGGCTGAACCAGGCGGTTCCATAGAGTCGCTGTAATTGCCGGCCAGTCGAGTCGCCTTTCCAGTAAGCTCCAGCGACAGACATCAGCTTGAAGGCTTTGATATGTCCAGCATGGGGAATGTGAGGCCCGCGGCAAAGGTCAACAAATTCACCTTGGCGATAAAAGCCGAGTTCAGAGTGATCTGCTAAGCCGGTTTCGATATGCTCAACCTTGAGTGTCTGCTTTAGGTCACGACAAAGTTGGGTGGCGTCGGTACGGCCTAAGGAGAATTGCTCAAAGGCTTCTTCTTGAGAGACGATCTTAGCCATTTCAGCTTCAATCGCGGCGAAATCGTCTTCGCTCAGTTTGTGTTTCAAATCGAAATCATAGTAGAAGCCTCCGGCGATGGTCGGTCCGAACGCCAGCGAGACATCTGGGAACAGTCGCATGACAGCCCGCGCCATGACGTGAGCACAAGAATGGCGCAGAACGTCCAAGGCCTCTGGGTCTCGATCGGTTAGCAATCGCAGCGGAATGGGGCGTTGGTCGGTGAAGCCTACCAGCGGACGAGTCGCATCAACGGTACGTTCTCCGATTCGAGCAGCGACAGTTGCCTTGGCTAGTCTTGGTCCGATCTGCATCGCTACATCCATGGCGGAAGCAGAATCATTGCATTCCAGGATTTTTCCATCGGGCAGTTGTACTTGAAGCATCGCGGGGGCCTCCTGCGTCTTAAGAGTAGTGACCGATCTGGGTCGCCGAAACAAATGGCGAACAGCCCAATCGATCTAAGGGTTACGCGATCTCAGGCAAGGGCCTAGCTAGGTATCAGCTGTCATCGAGAAGCGCAACCTCATTCAGACCGTCAGTATAGCACAGTTTGCGACTTGGGAATGAGGGTGTAGCGGCAGGATCCAGAGGGCCTTGCCAGGAGTGGGCGTCTCATGCGCTAAAGCGCGACGGAGGCATTATGCGACGGACTTGATAGCTCAGCGTTCGGCAGTCAACCATTTGGGGATTGGCCAAAAATGGGTTAGTTAGGAAGTGTGCTTGTGCTATCAGGGGTGTTGATGGAGAGGTTGGGCCATACTGCAGGTGCCGGCGGTAAAACGATGGCACCTCGGGGAGGCGTAACAACTGCAGGCAGATCGGTAGTATTTGCAGCCGAAAGGCCTGCCTTTTGGTCGTAGATGCGGCAAATTAAATTTTCATAGCCTTGGACCATCGAGTTTAGTGACCACCCGTCGATGGTGCGTTGGCGTCCTTTCGAGCCGAGTTGCATCGCCAGCTTAGGATTTCCAAGCAAGCGACTGACGCCCTGAGCAAGGGCTACGGTATCCTCCGATGGGACGAGGATACCTGTTTCGTTTGGTATTACCGTTTCATGAATGCTACCAACGTTGGTGCTGACAACCGGTACTCCGGTTGAAAGTGATTCGAGAATCGACACTGGATTCGCTTCATTCAAACTGCAGAGCGTAAATACATCCAGCGCAGCTAGTAAGTCAGGTGTATCGTGGCGATTGCCTAGCAGATGAAAGCGGTGTTGTAAGCCAAGATCTGCGATTTGTTGTTCGATCGAAGTTCTTTGTGGCCCCTCCCCGATGATAAGAAAGTGTGTTTGGGGGTGATCCGTGAGGATGCGTACGGCGGCGCGCACCAATAAGGTGTGATTTTTTTCAGGCCGTAAAGCGGCGACGATCCCGACCAGGGGTGCCGATTCCGGAAGATGGAGTGCACGACGAACCTTGCGCCGCATTTCAGGATTGGGTTTAAAGCGATTGGTGTCGACACCGTTCGGAATGATGTGGACTTTTTTCGCGGGGAAACGCTCGTGCTTGGCCAAATGTTCTCCATGGGCCTGGGCGACGGCAATGAAGGCATCGGTCCAAGGGGTGAGCCAGCGATTAAGTCGTCCAACACCGTCGGGCCAACCGGTGCTATGGAGTGCCGAGCAGACCACCGGAACATCGGTTTGGCGGGCAGCTACGCGGCCCCAAAACATTTTGTCGCCAGCTCCGACGGTAATGACGGCATCAGCTTGCTTATCCCTAAAGATATGGCTGAGCCTTGGAAGGATTCGTAGATCCCACTTACTGGCTAAAAGATCGTGCCAAGTTGGGACTTCATTGGCGATCTGGTTGCCTAATTCACCAAGTTCCTTGAGGCAAATCAGATGTGGTTCGATCACCTTTCGATCGAGTCGACGAATTAGATTCGACAGTAATACTTCGGCACCACCGACCGGCATGCTTGTGATCACGAAGAAGGTTCGCAGCGGATTGCGTTGGTCGCGGGGTGGGAGCTTGCGTTTCGAAGTACTTGACATCTTGAAGTCGAATGGGAAGTGGAGGATGGTGGTTTTTATTGCGGGAAAATGAACGAGGGTTGATTCGGTTGTTACGGGTTGCTGACCGGGATATCTGGGGTAGGTATGTTCAAGCTGTTCGCAAGTGGTGCGGGCGATGCTGGGGCGCCGATAGGTATAGCCGAAGCGCTAGTCTCTAAATTGGGAAGATTCTTCTCTCGTTTTGTGCGATTCTCAGCTGTGGTCTGATGTTGGGGTAAGCTGCTCAGTGAACATGGCGAAATATCGCCTCGCGGTTGAGAAGGTGCTGCCGCTGGAGCTTTAGCATGAAGGCTGAATGGAAATCGCCGTTTGCGTCGCAGCTTTCGAGGGTCAAGAGTTAGCCAGTTTTTCAGTCTCAGCATACCCGGATCACCATGGATGCGTTTGATGTGCCATAGATCGGATTCGGGGCGGTTGAATTCGCCGTAGGCAGAGCAGATGCCTCTCAGGTTAGCGTTTCGCAAAACGTCGATAGCCATTTGGCTGATGTTCTGAATGTCACCGTATGGAAAGGCGAAGTAATCAATGCTGGTGTTGCAGATTGCGCGAAGGTCTTCGAGGCCTCCGAGTATTTCGTTTTCAATTGTCTTTAGGTCGGAGATCAGACCGAGATTGGCATGCGTCCGGGTATGGCCGCCAATGTTGACGTGATTATCGGCCAACCAACGTATTTGCTCTGGTGTATTTGGAGGAAGGTTCAGGCCAATTTTTTGATCATGAGGAAATGGTTGTTGGTTTAAAACAAAGTGGGTCGAGACGAAGTAGGTAAAGGGAATCTTTTCCTCGACCAGCCAAGGTATAGCTTGATCGAAGTTTTCTGCGTAGCCATCGTCAAATGTGATTGCCACCAATCGACGCCCATGATTGGGCAGTGAGATTTTTTGTTGCAGCTCAGTTAACGAGACAATGTCGAAGTTTTGTCGCAGATAGGAGACATGGTCCTTGAAGTTTTTGTTGCCTATTGTCCAGGGCGTAGGGTGAGAATCTGCAACTCGATGATAGAAAAGGACGGCAGCAGGTTGCTGGCCAGATTGTCTTAAACGGGATTGGATGCCCCATCGAATGGGAGTGGATGCGGTGACATAAGATGCGAGCAAAAATTTTTTAAGATTGGATCGCATGAACTATCTGCCGGGTTTGGGTGCGGGCTTAGTCTGGATCAGTGCCAGGAATAAAATTGCAACTGACTTGCAGAGGTACGGTGACTCGGGATGGCTCAAAGCGATTTTGCTCAGATCGATTTTGCTCAAATGCGGAGACTGAGCCTCCGGGGCGATCTTTCGAGGGCATAACAGCTAAGGTCAGTGCCGGCTAAGACCAGGGAGCGGATCGTTTTGAGTCCGTAAACGAAAGTTGGCACGAAAAAGAAGTAAGTCACGCGATCCTTGTTAGAGCTTTCCTGGTTTTCCTATTTTATTGATGCGGGGTGTCAATTAGAGGGGTTCTTACGGATTTAGGGGCGTCGTTCTCACGGGGGGTAACGCTGGTTATTGCGAGAATTTAAGAAAAAAGATTAATAATTCCTTGACAGTAGACAGGGGTAGGTCTTCAATGGTTTACGGAGATTTTAGTATTTGCCAGGCGGCCATTGCTTATTCGTCTTCTAGACCATTGTTCCTAGAAAAAATGCTCGGAACGATGCAGCCAAGCGTCGTCCTAGGCCGATTCATAGAACGCTCCGAAAGAGTATGAGGCTGACAAGGAGATTTTCAGTCTCAGCTATGTGCACAGTTTGATGAGATCGTCGAGTTGATCTGAAGGAGCCGATTGAACTTTGGCGTGCGAATTCAGAATTACGTTTTTCGTCCTTGATCCCATTTTTGTTTCTCTGAGTTTGTAATACGCCTTCCGAGTTCGGAAAGTTCTAGCCCCTTTTTGGAAAGATCTCGAGTTCCTTTCTGTGAAATAGTTGTTAAGAGTCTCCAGTAACTTTTGCCACAGAGGTATCGAAATGAAGCGAGTAGAGACTCGAAATTGGGCGCGCGGTGGTTTTACGCTCGTCGAATTGTTGGTCGTTATTGCCATTATCGGCATTTTGGTTGGTCTGTTGTTGCCTGCTGTTCAGGCCGCACGTGAAGCAGCCCGCCGCATGCAGTGCTCGAACAACTTGAAGCAGCAAGGTTTGGCTTTGCACAACTTCCATGACGCTTACAAGCGTTTTCCACCAGGAAGTTTGGGCATCGTAGCGGCTCCTCCAGCCAACGGTAACAACAGCTGGCCTGCACATCAGAACATCGGCACACTGTTCTTCTTGTTGCCATACATCGAACAATCAGCGATTTACAACAACGTTTCTGCTGGTTTGAACGTTGACATCAACGGCTTTCCATTGAATTCCTATCCAGCGACTCCATCGCCTCCAATTCAGCCCTATTGGGCCAATCAGGCTGCATGGACCGCTGCTCAGATTAAGATCCCGGCCTACGTCTGCCCTTCCGCCGATCCGTTTAACAACACCAACACCTTCGCTTGCACTTTTACCAATGGTTTGACCGTCACTGGTGCATATTTCGCAAGTAACATGCCAAACTTGGGTCGTACAAACTACGCTCCAACCTGCGGTGGTATCGGTGAAGCTCACACCAACCCAGCTGGTTGGGGTCGCTACTCAGGTCTGTTCTGGCCACGCTCGAAGAAGCGTATGGCTGACTGCGTTGACGGTACCAGCAACACCATGGCATTCGGTGAAGTTTTGGGTGATCGTATCGCAACTGGCCCAATGCTTTATGCTTTCACTTGGATGGGTATGGGTGGCCACCCAACGGCTTGGGGCTTGCCAAGCCCGACCGATCGTCCAGGTTGGTATCAGTTCGGATCTATGCACTCTGGCCAAATTCAGGTAGCATTGGTTGACGGTTCGGTTCGCGGTATCAGTGGTACTACCCCAAGCATCGACTTCCGCCGCTCAAGCGGTTCGATGGATGGTGAAATCCATAACACCTACCAAGAGTAACAGCACAACTCGGTGTTAAAGTACCATTGTTTGAACTTAATTTTCGAGGAGTCGAGTAGTGAAAAAGTGGTTGCAAATCGCCTGCATTTGCTTGATTGCATCTGCCGCGGTAAGTGTTGGATGTGGCAGCAGTGGTGATGCCAATGCAAAGGTGACTTCGCAGAGTTTGCCAGACCAGAAGCCAACTAAGGATACGGTAGCAACACCGCCTCCCCTACCTCCTTTGTAATTGTTGAGCGTCTCTTTGACGCCCGCAGCATAAGGACAAAAATATTGAAGGCCGGGTGAAGAGATTCACTCGGCCTTTAAGTATTTAAGGC
>JAUMAI010000054.1:8838-12602 GCA_032116775.1 Pirellula sp.
AGAAACCGAAGGCAAGAAATCGGTGAGCGGCACTGATGTTATGGTAGGGAGCCCAGGGATGGTTTGATGCAACTCAGGATCACATAGGTCCAGCCTTTAGGATCTGCAGCATGGCAGATTTGTGAGTAGTTTTACTCCCAATATGTTAGCGATGTTTAGGGCGTTGCAACGTATCGTTGAAATGCGGTCACCATGCATCATGGCATACGGTCGAGTCGCCAGTCACTAAACCGATTTTGGGTCGCAATAGTGCTGGGCCTTTGAAAGTCCGGTCAGTAGGCTTGTGGTGAAATGGCAGTTCTCCATAATACACCTGGCAGGTGAAATGGAATTACGTGGGCAGCGTAGTCGTAGTTTCGCCTCGTGCTGGCAAATTGCCCGGACTTGAGATGTTGGCTATTGGTGGAACGCAGGTTCTATCGCGTGTTCGTTTCTTTCTAGTCTTCTTGATCTTGGCGTTGACCACCTTCGAGTGGCAATACATTGTTTCGCAACGCTTTGGAAATGAGACAGGCGGTTCACGGCTCGGACTGGCTTTCAGCATTGGGACGCTATCTACCGTGTTGCTGTTGGCGGGATTAGCGTACTTTGGTCGTTCATTAACGATCACCAAAATCCCGCTTACTCTGCTGCTGTTCAACAGCATTCTCAGTTTGTTGGTTGTCGTTTCTTTGAATCGATTTCCTTGGCTGGCGGGTTGGATCTTTGTAATCGCGGCGATTCATGCGTCGCTCAATCTTGTCTCGCTGTCAATTGAGGTAAGTGCCGTACAGCTGGTGTCTGAATTGCGTTATCCGCGCGTGCGGATTTTTGGAAGCTTGGGTTATCTGCTGGCTGCATTTGTGTCTCAAGCACGGCCAGGTGTTTTGTTTCCAGTGATCATTCTGATAGCGTTGGCAGCGTTACTCACACCGATGCTACCAGCCAGGAAAGCAGCGCCAGTTGCGGAGCCAGCGCATCTAAAACATTCTAAGGTTCAGGCTTTGATCTGGTTTTGCTTGACTGCTTTTGTCTTATGGAGTGTGTCGAGAGGATTTGAAATCCTCGGACCTATCTATTTGCGTTCCGCTACCTCTCATGGATTGATGTGGCTATCTGTTCTAATAATCTCTGAATCAGTTCTGTTGCAATTTGTGGATCGATTCGAGTCGCGAATTGTGATCGTAGTGGCAGCCGCGATGTGGGCGGTGGTGTATGGCCTGTTTGCCTATAACCTCTCCCCTATGACTGTCTGCTTGGCCTTGATGTTGGCAGGCTTCAATTGCCCGGCGCAGGTGATGTTGCAATCTCAGGTAGGTCAGCGTTTTCCTGGCGTCCCGTCAGCCCAAGCAGCTTTATCCATTGCGGGCGCGGCAGGAGGTTTTACTGCTTCCTTGTTTTATGCTTGGCTAGCCGAACAGGTTCAAGGAGGTGTATTGCCAATCTGTATTATCGTGAGTTTGGTTGCCATTCCTTTGCTGTGGCTTTTCGTCAATTCGGTTAAGCCAGAGCCGAAAGAAGACAGCGTGGATGGAGAGGGGATCTAGTTGTCGAAGAAGCAGAGTTTTATCCGTAAGCTTTGTGTAGTTTTTCTTTTGCCCAATGATTTTTCGAGAGTGGGTTCAAGAAAGCAGCAGTTGTTCTCGCCATTATTTGCACCATCATGTGGAATTCGCTAGCCTGAGCATGGTAGCGTTAGGAGTCGTTTATGAACTCTTCCAAATTAGTCTAGCTCAAGCGAAGAAAGTGAAAGGCCTATATGAGCCATTTAGATGGTAGTCGCGTGATGTGTGGACTTTCGCGTCGAATCTTTCTGCAGGGAACGACGTTAATCTTAGGGAATGGTTTATCGTGCGCCGCTCGAGCAGGAGTGGATGAGCAAGCGAAGGTAAGACTACGTTTGGGATTAGTTACCGATATGCATCATGCTGATAAAGCAGCAGTCGGTACACGCTACTATCGGGAAACTCTCAGTAAGCTTCAGGAAGCTGCCGCTCAATTTAAAAAAGAAAAGCTGGAAACGGTTGTAGAGCTCGGCGACTTTGTCGATGCAGCGGAGAGCGTCGAAAAAGAGTTGGGCTACCTAGAAACCATCGAAGCTGAATTCAGTCATCTCTGTGACGATAGGCATTACGTTTTAGGAAATCATTGTGTTGATACATTGACCAAAGATGAATTTCTAAGAGCGGTCGGTAAGACCGAGTCATACTATTCGTTTGATCGCTCGGGGGTTCATTTCATCGTTCTTGATAGTTGCTTTCGAAGTGATGGTAAGCCATATGGAAGGAAAAACTCCCAGTGGACCGATGCCAATATTCCTGAAGCTGAATTAAAGTGGCTCGAGTCTGACTTAATGCAGGCCGCAGGTCCAGTTATTGTTTTGGCTCATCAGCGACTTGATCCAAGTGGCAACTACGAGGTTCGCAATAGTGCAGCAGTTCGTGAAATACTGCAAAAGTCAGGCAAGGTCAGATTGGTACTGCAAGGCCATAGCCACAAAAATGATCTCACTGAAATAGAACAAATTCCATACTGCACGCTAGCGGCCATGATTGAGGGTGGCGGTGAAGAGAATAATGGCTATTCAATTCTAGAGATTCTGGAAAATGAGACACTGCGTCTGCAAGGTTTTCGTCGGCAGACGAGTTACAATTGGGCAAAGCGATCTTGATCAGGCTTGTAGGTGCTGCTGTTTCCTGAGGACGATATGGAAAGAATTGCAAAGCTATTTGTTTTTGCCTTGTTCGTAAGCCATCTTGGCTGTGACGTCAACTCTCTCGTGGTTGAGAAAGAAGCTAGTAGTAAACCTACTGAAAATTCTGTTGCTCCTGCTGTTGAGGGGACAACTGGAGTTGCGCAAAAGGCTGAGGTAGGAGTTGGGATTCGGGGCGACTCTTTACGAGATGAAGAAGGTGTGGGCAAGATCATTGCTGCACCTGCAGTGGCTCTATTCAATACGAAGGAACGAGTCGTCTTCGAAATACAGGTTCCACAAGCATTGAATCTTTTCAAAGCCCTGGAAGGCGATGGCCCGAAGTCCCATGAAGAATTCATGGCGAAGATTATTAAGGCGAATAATATCATGCTCCCTGAATTAAAGCCAGGGATGCGTTATCGTTATCGTCCTGACCTAGGCGAACTGTGGGTTGAGCCTGAGCAAAAGTAACTTAGGTGAGTTGTAAAGTGTCGTCATGATTTCTCCGCGTTTGCTGAGTTGAGCCATCTCGTGAAAAGCTTGTTGGATAAGTAGAGTTGACCTGTCCTACAAGTTACTATTTTCTACTTGCTCCCCTCTCCCCCAAGAGATCTGCGCTGCGCTTTGATCTCTTTGGGGCGAGGGAGAAAGTAAGAGTTAGAGGCGAGGTGATTTTTGACGAGGGTTTACCAGTAGAGTCGGCTTAGTCTCACTCGCAGAGTTGGCTTGGCAAAGCTTCCCTGTTCTACTTGCTCCCCTCGCCCCTGGCGTTTTTGCGGAGCAAAAATCGCTAGGGGGAGAGGGGGAATCAGGCTCGCAGCGCTAATTCGCTCGAGTTTTGAGCTCGATGCCCCCTCACCCCGGCCCTCTCCCCCAAGAGATCTGCGCTGCGCTTTGATCTCTCGAGGGCGAGGGAGAAAGTGAGAGTCAGAGGCGAGGTGATTTCTGGCTTGGGCTCATCAGCAGAGTCGGTTTGGTCTCGCTTGGAGAGTTGGCTTGGCAAAGCTTCCCTGTTCTACTTGCTCCCCTCGCCCCTGGCGTTTTTGCGGAGCAAAAATCGCTAGGGGGAGAGGGGGAATCAGGCTCGCAG
>JAUMAI010000055.1:0-7996 GCA_032116775.1 Pirellula sp.
ATGACCACACCTCGACGATGGTCATTGCTCATTGGCCGGGTAGAAAAAGTGAGTTTATCGCAGACCATGCGCGGACAGCAGAGTTTACTCCAGCTTTAGGTCGATGGATTACAGCTGATCGATATTTTGAAATAACAGCGCATCCTTATCATCAAGAAAGATTATCAGCCAACGAATTTAAACCTGACTTTCTTAATCAATCCGTGGCGTCAGCAGGCATTGATCCGATCAGTTCCGTCACACGGTTCCATCACTTGGCGAGCAATTTACGACAGGCTCAAGCTCTACATATTTTGCTAGACCAAGTCCAAGCCCTTACTCGTGCAACAAATCCATCAGCGACCGCTAGTGAGAATAGCCACTCGAAAAACGAAACGTTCACTGAGAAAGCCAATAGTGAAATCAATGAACTGTGGGAAGCAATAGACAAACAAATTCAACAACCCTCCGGTCTATCGAAGCGTGACAGTGAAGCCTTGGCGAATAGGGTTAGAAACTCCGCCAATCAAGGTCTTCAGCAAATGGCTACACTCATCACCGCAGGGTCGAAGGGTAGCGACCAGGGAGTGATGGTGGTCAATACGAGCCTTGTCTCACGCAGACTTCATTGGTCGGCACCCATGGGACTTGTAGCGACCGAATCTTCGCAATCTCTTTATGCCCAACTCGCTGTAGGATCCAATGTTCGGTCAGTACTGGACATGCCTCCGTGTGGCTATCTATGGTCAGCACAAACCGACTCAGCCCAAGCACCTCGTGGACGACTACCTCGCTCGGCCAACCTTGCTTCTGCAGACGCAACACTCGGCAACGAATTCATGGAGGTACAGATCGATCGCACCTCGGGCCATCTAAAGGCACTACACGTGCCAAAGAAACGAGGTAATCGCCTAAGCTCACAACTCTCGATGTTCGATCCTCGCGGGGCAGGCACTTCGGAAAAGCCCTATTCGGTGATGAAGGCCACCCAGGTACAGATGGGACAATCCTCACCTATTTATGGAGAGGTTTCGGCGACAGGTGGACTTTGGTTTGAACGAGAAAAAGTTGCAGAATTCCAGATTGTTTATCAATTATGGCGAGGGAGTCGCGTTCTCTATTTGAACATCGATTTGGATGTCAAACGTAAACTCTTAGATGATCCATGGAACAGCTATCTCGCTCTGAGAACAGCTTTTGCGAGTGATTCAGCCGTCTTGATGGGAACAGTTGGCGGAAGTCGCCAAACACTGCCTCGCGGACGATTTATTTCTCCTAGCTATATCGAGATCGATGAGGTTGATCACCGCACTACCTTACTGCTGGGTGGCTTGCCCTATCATCGTCGATACACTGAACGATTTCTCGATAGTCTGCTTGTGGTGAAAGGTGAAACGACATCTAGTTTTAGAATTGGTCTTGGTATCGATTTACCGGAACCGACCATCGCAGCTGAGACATTCCTGGAACAACCTTTAAAAATGGAAGGAGTACCGGGGTTGCCGCGCAGTGGTGCAGTCAATTGGTTTTTTGTCGCTGAACCACCACAAGCATTAGTTCAGCTCCAATCGACCTTGCTCGATCCTAGCGGAAGGGTTCGTGGTGTTCGCTTATTGGTCAGGGAAGTCGCTGGAAAACTCACCTCGAGCCGTATTCGTTGTTTAAGGGATGTCGGCGAGGCATATCGCAGCGATCATCAAGGAAAAAATGTAGGCAAATTGACCGTTGAACAAGACGCCGTCCTGATCACTCTTTCAGCGAATGAGCAATGTTTGGTAGATATAATTTGGCAGTCAAATAATTCGGTTGCTTAGAGGACTAAAGACAGATGACCGATTGGCTTGGAATCGATATCGGTGGCGCGAATATCAAGCTGGCAAATGCAACAGGATACGCACGCAGTGAGATTTTTCCACTTTGGAAATATCCCGATCGTCTGGGCGCAGAAATCGGTCGCTTATTGGAAGAAGTACCAGGCTTTGATTCCCTGGCTGTCACTATGACAGGCGAATTGGCTGACTGCTATTCAACACGAGAAGAAGGGGTCTGTCGGATCCTGGAGCAATTGACCAGCGTATTTCCTGCTTCACTAACAAAGGTCTACGGTGTCACCGGGCAATGGTTGTCTCCAGCTGCAGCGGCGCGATCTCCGTGGGAAGTGGCAGCAAGTAATTGGCATGCCTTAGCCGCTCTCACTCTGCGCTGGTCCGAGGGGGGATCAGGATTATTAGTCGATATTGGTTCCACAACAACCGACATCATTCCCTTCGCCAAAGATAATTTACTCTCTTCGGCCAAAACAGATAGTGATCGACTGCTTGCTGGTCAACTCGTGTATACAGGAGTACGTCGAACTCCAATATGTGCGGTAACTCGCGTTCTCCCTTTCCGCGGCACCGAATGTCCAATCATGGCCGAAGTATTCGCGACTATGGACGACGCCTACACCATTCTTGGTGAAGTTGCAGAAGATGAACTTGATTGCGATACCGCCGACGGCAGGCCGCGCACAAAAGAATTCGCTCGCGGCCGAATTGCTCGCATGGTAGGCGAAGATGCGAGCACTCTCTGCCAATGGGAAACCGAGAAAATGGCTCGTTTTGTCGTTGAACAACAAGCTGAACAAATCGGCAAAGCGATTCGCCGAAATCTTACCGCCATGAAAGGCAAACCAGGGATCGTCATTCTATCTGGACATGCTGACTTCATCGCACTACGCGCCTTAACTCATGCGCAATGGAAACCCAAGATCATTCAGCTCAGTGAAACCCTGGGTGATTCCATCGCGCGTTGTGCTCCAGCTTACGCAGTTGCCATACTAGCCAATGAATCACAGCTCACTGATGGCTTGGAAGCTATCGCGAAGTGAGCGATATAGCCCCTGATAGACAGGGAAGCTCCGATCGTAAGTCTTGATAGCCCCTTTATTGGGCGATGTCTTGGCGACCACTGAAATTGTTGCCTTACAAGCTTCTTCAATGTTACGGTAAGCCCCATCTCCAACGGCGGCCAGCAGGGCCACTCCATAGGCCGGCCCTTGTTCCGCATTAATCGTGCAAGCTGGTTGGCCGAAGGTATCTGCCAAGATTTGCTTCCACAACGGACTCTTCGCTCCACCTCCAGATACGCGAATCTCCTTCGTGGGAACTCCAAGACCGCGGACGATTTCCAAACTTTCACGCAAGGACAAGGCAACCCCTTCCATCACGGCCCGCGCCATATGTCCGCGACCATGCTTGTTTGTCAGTCCAATAAAGCAACCTCTGGCGTCCGGATCAGCATGTGGCGTACGCTCACCAGCCAAATAAGGAAGAAAGAAAAGCCCTTCAGATCCAGCCGCAACCGCAGCAGCTTCTTCATTGATGATTCGATAAGGATCCACACCCTTCTTAGCTTGTAATTCTTTGCAAAGCTGTGAGACAAACCATTGCAAAGATCCTGCCGCTGACAACGTCACGCCCATCATATGCCATTTTCCTGCCACTGCATGACAAAATGTGTGTAGGCGACCTTGCGAGTCATATTGGGGTGTATCGCTATGTACAAACACAACTCCCGAAGTACCAAGAGATGTTGTCACAACACCTTGCTTTACAATGCCGTTACCAACCGCACCTGCAGCACAATCCCCAGCACCTCCGACCACTTTGCAGGCGGTAGTAAGCCCTAATTGCTTAGCGACCTCAGGCAGCAAGGTACCTGTCACTTCATGCGATTCATACACCTTAGCAAACAAATCGATATCCAACTCTAGCTTGCTAAGCAATTCCTTGGACCAACATCGATTCACCACATCCAACACCAACATACCGCTGGCGTCACTCACTTCAGTCGCCAACTCTCCGGTTAATCGTCGTCGAATCTCATCCTTAGGCAACAACACATGCTTAAGCTTTTGAAAAACCTTAGGTTCATGATTGCGTAACCAAAGGATTTTAGGCGCAGTGAAACCGGTGAGAGCTGGATTGGCAACCATGCGAATCAACTCCTGCCGACCTCCAGCAAGAGCTGTGATTTCGGCACATTCGTCTGCAGTGCGCTGATCATTCCATAACAAAGCGCGACGCAACACTTTTCCCTTGGCATCTAGGAAGACCGAACCATGCATCTGCCCAGACAAACCGATTGCCTTAACATCAGCGGCCTTAACCTTGGACTTACGCACTACATCTCTGACGGTCTTAACTGTCGCCGTCCACCAATCCTCAGGATCCTGCTCCGTCCAGAGCGGCTTAGGCATATGAACCAGGTACTCAGCCGTCGAGTCCGCTAAAATATTTCCAGCCTCATCCATGATCAATGATTTAGTGCCGGACGTACCGATGTCGATTCCGATATAATAGGCCATGCTGTGATCTCTCCTGTGCTGAATTGGGACGTCCCACACTATAATGCATGCGACTCAGCTTGTGTATCTCGCTAGCCCCTAGTTATTTCAACATCACCCACCGATTTAACGTATGCAGTTCCACGCACTATCGCCCTTCTCACGGTCTCAAATCAGGTCAGCCCGTGGCCCGAAAGAAATCGTCGATGCTTGGAAGCCAATAGCCGTTTGGGACGAGTTAGAAGTCGATTCGCCACGCAAGGCGGCTGAGTCTCGTGTCTTTTTACTGACCGGCAGTGAATGTCGCTTCACCTGCACCATGTGCGATCTTTGGCGCCATACGTTAAACACCCGTACTCCCCCCGGCAGCATTCCCCAGCAAATCCAATTTGGTCTCGCGCAACCACCAAGCAAGCCATCAATTCCACCTGGTATTACGCCTGCGAATCAGCAGTGGGTGAAACTATACAACAGCAGCAACTTTTTCGATGATTACAATGTCCCTATCGAGGACCGACAATCTATTGCGGAACTCCTGCAGAACAAACAGAGAGTGGTTGTTGAAAACCACCCTAAACTAATCAAGGACGATGTTAAGGAGTTTGCCAATTCCCTCTCGGGAAAACTAGAAGTTGCGATGGGACTAGAAACCATCCATCCAGAGCTACTAACCTGGCTGAACAAGCAATTCATCGTCGACGATTTTATCCAGGCCAATGATCGCCTGCGGGAATGGGATGTAGACACAAGAGTCTTTCTACTGCTCGGACTTCCAGGGTTAACTCCTCAGGAGTCAATCCACTGGTGCTTAGAGTCACTGCGCCTATGCGATCGAATAGGAATTCGTCATTGCAGCATCATTCCCTTACGCTCCAACCATGGCATACTCTCGCAGCTGCGCGATAATTCGCGAATCCCCGCCATCACGGCGGCCATGCTGGAAGACATTCACGCCGAAGCACTCAGCAGCTTTTCGACTTTGGTAACTGTAGACCTCTGGGACTGGAATCAGTTACCGGGTCATTGCCCTGAATGCTGTGATATGCGACGATTTCGGCTGGAAAACATGAACCTTACTCAATGCCAAATCCCACTCTCATCCACCGTATGCAAATGTGTCGCTGCCATACGTCAGTCGTAAAAACGACCTTGATTCACTACTCCTCAACATACGTGTTCTCACGTTTTCCATGAACCTATACGATTGATGTATGAAATACGATATCGCAATACTGGGAAGTAGTTTTTCGGGCAGCTTGCTGGCCTGGATCGTGGCCTCTCAAGGCGCTAAGGTCTTGCTACTCGACCGGAATCGACACCCGAGATTTGCTGTTGGGGAATCGAGCACTCCTACTGCCGATTTTTTGCTGGAACATATCGCGCGACGCTGGAAACTCGACAGCCTATTACCTTTAGCGCGCTGGGGTTCCTGGAAAGCAACCTATCCCGAAGTTGTCTGTGGCAAAAAACGAGGCTTTTCATACTTCGAACATCGACCAGGCCAAAAATTCTCAGACTCACCCACCAATAGTTCGTCTTTGCTAGTAGCCGCCAGTGCTTCCGATGAACTTAGCGATACACACTGGCTTCGCTCCGACGTCGATCAGTTTATTTTCGATCACGCCATCAAGGCTGGTGCTCATGTCCATCAAGAATGTCAGCTTACTGCAATATCTCAAGCTAGCTTGGAGTGGCAACTAAATTTTAAAACTAAGGAGTCAGGTCAGCAGGACATTGCTGCCTCAGCGAATTGGCTCATCGACGCGACGGGTGGTGGAGGACTACTGGCCGAGACTCTTAAGCTAACATCCCAGGATAGTAATCTTAAAACGCAAACAGGTGCGATCTATAGTCACTTCGCCGACGTTCGTAGTTGGGACCTAATTCAACAGCAAGCCGGCAATCACTCGACAATCAATCCTTTTCGCTCGGATGACGCTGCACAACACCACCTGATGAAAAAAGGTTGGATGTGGATGCTAAGGTTTGATAACGATATCTGCAGCGTCGGCATGGTACAGCCCAAGGACTATTGGCGACAATGCTTAGAAAGACAGCCAGGAAATTACGCGCAGGTTTGGGCTGAGCAACTTTCGCAGTACCCATCTTTAAAAGAAATGCTCGAACCAAGCCGCATGCTACGTTCTCTTAATTATCACCCGCGGATGAGCCGACTGTGGTCGCATGCATCCGGGCCTCGCTGGGCCATGCTTCCTACAACCGCGGGATTTGTCGATCCACTTCATAGCAGTGGTATAGCGCACGCACTAAGTGGGGTAGAGAGACTTGCGGAAATGCTCCTCGCTGCCACCCCCTCAGCTTCTGCCTGGGACAAATATGGAACAGATGTAATAGATGAAGTATTGTGGATCGATCGCCTAGTTCACGCCTGTTATTTGGCGCTGCCTGATTTTGAACTTTTCTGTATGGCAGCGAATTTCTACTTTTTATCAGCCATCGACGCGGAACTCGAATTTGCTCGGGTTAGGCAAGCCAGCACGTTATCGTCAACCTCTAACGAGTCATGCTCTTCGGCCGATTTGAGCTTTCTTTCAGCCCGCAAACGACCGCTGCGAAATGCGATCCTCGAATGCTACGATGCACTGGTAGGACTGCAAACCTTCCTAGGTTCTCAGCGGACTTCCCGACGCAGCGATTGGCTAAAAATGACCAGTGACCGCCTGGGACCCTGGAACCACGCTGGCTTAAATAACCCCAGTGCCAACAACCGGTATTCCCGTACTGCGGCCCCCAAATAATGGCGAAAAATCATAATTCCTGAAGGCGTGAATTGTGTCCGTTTTTAGGGTATCATACCGGTGGCCTTCGCGGTGACCTCACTCCTTCCACAAGGTCATCATCCTTCCTCACCCATCCTCGTTATAAAACACAAATCTACTCCCAGTAAATTTCATGAGCCATATTCTCCCCAATCGTTCCACGGCTTTTTGCTTACGTGCCCTGCCATTTTTCTGTGCACTCTGCCTCTGGTTAGCTAGTCCAATTATTTTTTCGCAACCGCTGTACTCTCAAGACAGAAATCAACGACCTCGCTTTGGCGAAGATATCGAAAAAATTAAAAACAACCTTCAAACGACTGAGCATAAAGCACCGATCGTCTTCGTCGGATCCTCGACTATCAAAGGGTGGAATCTTGCCAAATCATTTCCTGAACTTCCCTGTTTAAACCATGGCTTCGGTGGCTCAGTCTTGGATGACTTGGAAGATCACTTTGATACGGTGATAGGAAACGTCCCTGCCTCAGCCTTTGTGATCTACTGCGGTGATAATGATTTATCGAGCGGCGTTACGGCTAAAGCACATGCCCACCAAATGGAACGGATGCTTGCGCGAATCAGAAGCGTTCATCCTAAAACTCCAATTATCTGGATCGGGATCAAGCCAAGCGGAAAAAGATGGGACAAGTGGCCCGAAGCTCAATTAGCAAATCGTTATGTAGCCCAAATCTGTCGCCAATGGCCACTCGTTCATTTTGTGGATGTAACAACCTCCACCTTGAATTCCAAAGGTGAGCCAGATGAAACTCTCTTCAAAGAGGATCGGCTTCACCTGAATGAAGAAGGCTATGCACGCTGGACTCGACTTCTGCTTCCTCATCTACAGGAAATAGCAGAGAGCCCGGAGAAAGGTTCAGAGCCAGCTTGGGATTACCAGTGGGCCTGGAGCGAC
>JAUMAI010000056.1:0-1848 GCA_032116775.1 Pirellula sp.
CTGCGAAACCAATCGAGGCCTTGAGCCCTGTCACGATCGGTAATGCTCCAGCTATGCGTACTTGGAGTGACCTTCTCGTGACGACGTTACCCGTTATCGTCGAGACTGAAGCAGCCGAATCGCCCACCACAACGGTCGGAGCCAACGCTCCCTGCTACTTGGCTGGTCGCTTGCAGAGTGTGGGTGATGTTGATCGCTTTACGATGGCATTAAAGGCGGGTGGTCCGCTGAGAATCACAGCGATCAGTTCCTCATTAGCATCACCAGCCCTGCTAAAAGTAAAACTCTTTCATCCGGATGGACGGATGCTTGCCGAGTCGCCAGTCAATGAAGCGAGCGAATGGCGTTTCGAATTTACTCCCCCTGAAGACGCAAGCTATGTCCTACAAGTGGAAGAGTTATTGCAGCGCGGAGCGGCTGACTTTACCTACGCCGTTAAAGTCGAAACGGCAGGAGTGGTGACGGCCAGCTTAAAGGCCGATGCTAATGCGCGCGATCGTTTTGTTTTATATGGCGCGGCGGGGGTCTTCCCTGTAGACTTGCAATTGGAGAGGTTCGGTTACGAGGGGGTGGTTCAAGTCGAAGTCTCTTCACCTAGCAGCGCTAATCTGCCGAGCACAATTAAACTTCTCAATCCGGTTGTTCCGGCTGGCGCGAAAGAGCATCGGGTCTGGGTTTATGCGGCCGGCACGGGCGAAGGAAACCTTGATGAAACCAATCCTATTGGGCAATGGCAGTGGTTGGTTCGCCCTGTTGATCAGTCAGCGAGCCAAGCGACCCCATTATCAACACGCGGATTATGGCGAGTGCGGCAGCCAACGGTCCCCTACCCTGCTATGTGGCGCGATGGTTTGGTATTGATGTCACTGGCTAAAGCGTCCGATCCATTCTTTAAGTTAACACCCTCCGAGCCTGTGGTGAGATTTGCCGCCGGAGCGAAGCAGCACACAACTCAGGTGAAGTTGGAACGCATCAATCCAGAGTTCAAGGATGCCCCACAGTGGCATACAACAGCCAATGTTCCGAATGTAAATGCAACGGTAACCATGGAAGGTGACGTAGCCAAGGTTCTCTTAGAACGACTCGATGAGAAAACCCCTGTGAGTGGCACTATTGAATTGTCTGCAGTGGCTGAGTTTGGTGGCAAGGGACGTAGAGAAATTATCCGTCTTGGAATTGAGTCGGCACCGGAGCGTCTCGACGTGTTTCCAGCGGAGGTGGCCCTGAATCATGCCCAGGATCAGGTACAACTGGTCGTAACTGCAGTGTTGCCAGGTGGCGAAATACGTGAAGTCACCCGGTTAGCAACCTACTCAGTCTCTGATGAAAAAATAGCAGCAGTTGCTGGCTCGCGAGTCGTACCCCGAGGTGATGGCGCCGCGGCACTCAAAATATCTGCGTTGGGGACAGAAGTATCGATACCGATCAAGGTACAAAACGCAGGCTCGATTCGTCCCGTCGGATTTGAAACAGGTGCGATGGTTGCCCTGAGCAAACAAAATTGTAGTTCTGGTGCCTGCCATGGATCACCCAGCGGAAAAGGTGGATTCCGATTGTCTTTGCGAGCCTTCGATCCAGTGTTGGATCAGCTCACGTTGCTGCGCGAGGAGAATGGGAGACGCGTCAATTCGTTAGATCCTGAAGAAAGTCTCCTATTGACCAAGCCATTGATGAAGGTGGTTCATGGAGGAGGTGTACAGATTCGCAAAGAGGATGCGGCTTATAAAGTACTAAGGCAATGGATCTCTGAGGGGGCGAAGTTAGATCCGCCTGATGCTCCCCGCGTAAGTCGCTTGGAAATCTATCCAAGTGGTAAACGCGTTTTGCGAGCTCCCAATGACTCGCAGC
>JAUMAI010000057.1:0-12762 GCA_032116775.1 Pirellula sp.
CATATTGCAGTTACCTAAAACCCTCCCAAGCAGACAAGCGATGGTTGGAGGAAATAACCCATTCAAAAAACCTGCTTTATGTGTGGTTACCGCACTGTGGCCTGATCGGTTTTGAGCGTGAAGATGAGATCGATCTAAGCTTGTTATTAAAGCGCCCCAAAATTGGTCCAGTCTTGGATCATCACAAATGGCTCGCACCACCGATCCTTTCATCGATTCCAGATCGTATTACACAAATCGACTTTACTGAGACAGTCACTCTCTCCGATTTTTTTCTTCCAATGCAACAAGAGATTGGAGGCAACACGGGTGATCTATTGGATATGGATGAATCTGGTAATCCGAGTCATGGTATCCGACATACAGTGCGGAAAACCATGAGAACTATGCTCAAGAAGATACTAAAGCAATCACCCCCGGATCAAAACCAAACATCAGAACAATCGAATTCGGGAATCTCTAGCAATCCAATCAGATCCACAAATCCCCGAAAGCCAACAGGCCAGCCGAGTGCTCCGATTGGCTTGCAATTTCTATTTTCGATGCTCGGGAAATCATTGCAGAAGGAACGAGAGCAACAAATAGAAAAACTGCTGCGGCTTTTATCTAAGGATCCGGATAGAGCGTTAAAGTTCTCAATTCCAGTTAATTCCTCGCAGTCTGGCTTAGGCAGAGGTATCGCTCCACCTGGTTCGAAACTTACGTCTCGCCTTCCCGACTTTTCATTGAATGGTCTTTTGGGAGGAGGTAGTCCTGTAGATTTTTGGGATATCAGTTCAGAACAACGCATGCGATTGATGTATGCCTATCGCGAGCAGGCGCAGCGTGAATTAGCTGCTGGTCGTATTCGCCGAGCAGCTTATATACATGCTCATTTACTCGCCGATCTTGATAGCGCAGCTAAGATTCTCGAGTCAGGCAAATTCTACCTAGAGGCAGCTGAGCTATTCGGAAAATATCTGAAGCGTCCTCGTGATCAAGCTCGTTGTTTGGTAGCCGCTGCACAATTCTCTCAAGCAGCCGCTATCTACGAGGAAATAAATGATTTCGTAGCTGCCGGCGATCTGCTGGCGAGGATAGGTGAGACGACTACAGCTGTCGCTGCCTATCAACGTGCCGTAGAAATGTCACTCTTGCAGCGAAAAATCCTTGAGGCGGCGACACTACTCGATGAGAAGCTAAATAATCGTGCCGAGGCTTACACTCTACTCTGGAACCAATGGCCCTACGGTTCGCAGAGCATGGAAGCGACAATACGAGCTTTTACCTGGCTCAATCAGGAAGGGCGTCATGAGGAAGCACTTGAAAGACTGAAAACAATTCTGAATATAGGAGCTTCGACTAACAGGATTGATCTGCTCAAACTACTGCTGCATTTACATCAGAACTATACCTACGCACCGCTCAAGGTATTCACTGAGGACCAATGCCGTCTACTCGCGATTGCCGACCAAAGCACAGCATCGACAATTGAGATCACTGAGCGTCTGAACATATTGCGGCAAATTCATTCGAATGATGTCTTTCTACATCGCGACTTACGACGCTTCATCGACCGTCATCGGTCGAAGTTCACAGCCAAGAGTAAGGAATTAAAGAGCGATAAACGTGCGACGCTACGAAACCTCACACCACTGAAATTGCCCGCTCTTAATATCCTTGATGCGTTGATGCTCGGTAATGAATTACTTATCTTCTGGGATAATAACGGAAGTTTACGATTCAATCGACACAGAATACACGATCATGGATTTGATCCCGGTGATAGCGTTCAGTTAATGAACTTCCCCAATAATGTGAATCCCTTGGTGGAGAGCTATTCGAATTTCGCTGCGAGCCCTAATACAATATTCCTGAATTTCTTTGGTTTCAAATTCTCACTCAGTGATTACACAGCTGCTCCCAAGAATTCTCATTCGCTACTGGTTAAGGCTCCTCAGAATCCCAACTTGATTGTAGGTGCTTTGAGTGACTCCGGAACACATTGGTATCTAACTCGAGAGGATTTTTTGCTCAGAGGCGAATCAAAAACGTTTCTTTCGACTTTCGATATTTACCAAGCCATTGAGCCTCTGGTCTCTAACCTGGGCATTACCCCTCAAAGCTTGTTCGATAATCCAAGTTACATTCATTTAACGACAATCAATTCGATTCCTTATCTGGCGATTGGAAATATTCTACTTGCTGTCCATGGGTCTAAACTCGAAGTCGCACTCATATCCGATACCCCTATCACTGCCTTGAAGGCCTCACTACCACATACCTTGCATCGACTTTTAATCACTACGGTCAATTCGCTATCGGTTTTATATCTATCCGATAAAAGCCAAGAGTACTTAAGCCGCTCCAGCTATTATTCGCAGGCCATCTTCCTTCAGGGTGGTCGTATCGCGGCGCTAACAGAGCATGGGCTTGAACTCTACGAACGCACTCAGACCTCCACAGTACTACGAGACAGCGACTCTATTCGCAGCAGTGGCACTTGCCGATTGCTTCCACTTTCCATCGACACAATTGGCCTAATGCAAGAAAATGGTACGCTGCATCGCTGGCGTCACTCTTAAACCTACCGTTCGTAAATTCACGACAAATATCGAAAGGAATAGACCTTAATAATTTGATTAGAACCTGCGTAAAGAGAGTGACCCTGGCATCTTAACTACAAGCCATCTGGCGATACCATGCTCGGTATCACTAAACTGCCAAGCATCGATAAGTGCTTCACAGAAGAAAAATTATCAGCAGCAGACAACGCGTAGCTTACGACAAGCGAACGCTGACGCGATAAAGTCACTTGCCATTGACGAGAGAGTCTATTCGATACTTTGTTGCACACCTTTTTTATACACAGCTTTCACTCTGAGCTGTTTATCCAACAATAAGATATCTGCCTGTTTTCCAACTTCTATACTTCCAAGCTTTTTACCTAGCCCAACCCGTTCAGCAGGCGTGAGACTGGCCATCCGAATAATATCGGGCAGAGTCGCAGAGGTGGTATTACGAAAGTGCCTTACCATGTGGTCCATTCCCATAATACTGCTCGCTAAACTTCCAGTCATCGCTCGGCCTACCTTACCATCGCTCTCGAACCAAGTACCACTCTTCTCGTTACCAAATCGATACTTGCCTGGTGACAGATCGAGTCCACGATTGCAGTCTGTGACTATACATAGCCTTTTCGGTCCAATCATTTGATAAGCAAACTCAAGCAATTCGGGCGATAAATGCTCCCCGTCCGCGATCACCTCAGTACTCATCTCACGATTCATCAGTACAAACTCGGTCATACTGGCTTGCATCGGCGTCCCGAATCTCTCACGTAGCGATGGTACTGAACTCATAGCGCACCAGAAGTGATCGACATGGCGCATGCCGCACTGAAAGGCTCGTTGCATCTCCGACCACGATGCATTTGAGTGCCCGCATGTCACCAAGCATCGGTTCTTCTTCGCAATCCGATAGAATTCCTCAGCACCCGGCAACTCTGCAGCACATGTTGCGATTTTTATTTGTCCGGTCGTAAAATATTCTTCGAACTCAACTGCGATAGGATCTCGTCGACCACTGGCAGCATGACAGCCGACCTTATTCGCTGCGAAGTATGGTCCATAGAGATGTATACCAGCGATCTGGGCGAGCTTGGCCTCGCGACATGCCTGAATCATGGCTAAGATTTCACTCTTAGACCCTGTGGTTGTGGTAGGGAAAAGCGTCGTAGTGCCATGCTTGAGATGAGCAGAACACGCCGCTTTGACAGCGGCGACTGTTCCATCCATAAAATCTGCTCCGCCGCCACCGTGCACGTGTATATCTACAAATCCAGGAGCAATATACATACCTCGGGCATCGATCACCTGGCATGGATAAAGCGGTTGGCAATCCGTTTCAAGAGAAACTATTTTTCCTCGATCACAAATGACCGTCGCCTGCCTAAGTAAGCGATCAGGAAGTATTGTTGTGCCACCGACAAATGCGACAGCCGACATGACTCGAATCCTATGAGAGTAGCTCTCGAATAACGTTACCTTCCACATTGGTCAACCGACGAGCAATTCCATTATGCTGAATCGTCAGTCTTTCATGGTCAATCCCAAGCAGGTGCAATATGGTCGCATTGAAATCGTAGAGCGGGTGGATATTTTCAACAGCTTTCCATCCCAATTCATCGGTTGCTCCGTGGCTAACCCCGCCACGTACACCCGCGCCTGTTAACCAGCAGGTAAAACCATCTGGATTATGATCACGACCAGCAGCCCCTGCTTGAAACATCGGCATGCGTCCAAATTCGGTACACCAGACTACTAACGTATCCTCCAGCATACCTCGCTGCCTAAGATCTCGTATTAGAGCCGCCGCAGGCTGATCAAAAATCGCAGCGTGTTTATCGTACTGCTCTTTCAACTTATTATGACCATCCCAGTTGAGTTCGCCTCCACTCGCGTACGCGCCATTGAATAATTGAACAAACCGCACTCCTTGTTCAATCAGGCGGCGAGCGATGATACAGTTTTTTGCAAATCCTGCCTTGTTTGCATTCGCAGCATCATCTGCACCATACATCTGCATGATATGGGCTGGTTCATTGGAGAGATCCATAATACCTGGCATCGATAATTGCATCCTAGCTGCCAATTCATAACTCGCGATGCGGGCTGTTAATTTGGCATCACCGGGATTTCTAGCTAGATGCCTCGCATTGAGTTTCCGAAGTACTTCGCTCGTCGCACGATCTTTCTCTACAGACAAACCAGGAGATGTTAAGTGCCGCACAGGCTCCTTCGAACTCAGTACAGTTCCCTGAAATGCAGCTGGTAGAAAACCAGGCCCCCAGTTATTTGATCCATTTTGCGGCACACCGCGAGGATCGGGGATTGCAACGTACGCCGGTAAATCCTGACATTCGCTACCAAGTGAATAGGTAACCCACGCACCTAGACTCGGAAAGCCATCAAGCACTGAACCTGTCGACAAAAAGTTCTCTGCTGGTCCGTGTGTATTGCTCTTGCTAGTCAGCGAATGCACAAAAGCAATATCGTCTGTCAGTTCAGCTAAATGCGGCAACATATCCGAGACCATCTTGCCACTCATGCCGCGCGGTCGAAAGTTATATTGAGGTTTTGCGAGGTTACCGGCTGGTCCTTGAAAAGTGACTTCTGGACCATCGACCAAGGCTTGACCATCGCGGCGTGCCAATTCAGGTTTATAGTCCCAAGTTTCTATCTGACTCACAGCCCCAGCACAGAAGAGCACAATAACATTTTTGGCTTTAGGAGCATAATGTGCGATTCGCGGCGCATAGGGATTTGCCGGATCTATAATTGGTCCCTCGCTGGCGACCACTCCATCGCGTTGCAACATCGTTAAGAGTGCGATTGAGCTTAAAGCGGTCGCCGCATCGCTTAGAAATCCTCGGCGCGAAAAGCCGTAGCTCATCTTCGCGCGCTCTATTGTGCAATCGTCGGACATCATCACTCTCACGGAAGCATCACAAATTCGTTACTATTAATCAGGGCTCTACATAAAACAGATAGTCCCTCTGCTTGAACGATAGCGCGAATTTCCGCCATCTCTTCCGGTTCAGCCGATCGCCCCAATACCATTCGGAAAAGATAATCTATCTGGCGGCTGGGATCAGTACCTACTAATCTCATCACTGAATCGGCTATCCCGTCTGCCTGCTCCACCGTAAAACGACTATTGAGCAAATTAAGGGCCTGAAGGGGCGTGGTCGATTCACGTCTACGTGCCGTACTCTGTCCAGCGTCAGGACAATCGAATGCGCCGAACACCGCATCGCGTTCTCGGCGCACTTTGTGCGCATAAATCATTCGGCGCAAACCATCACCTGAAAACTTCTCAATCGGCTTAAAGCCACTTAAACCACCTCTTTGCTCAAAAAGATCAAATCCACGACCACCCATCGAGTGATGCAACTGGCCACTCATCGATAGGATGGAGTCTCTGATCATTTCAGCGTCCATTCGTCGCGGTGAAAAACGCCACAGTAGTCGTGTATCTGCATCAACTTCGCCAGCCTTCGGATTCCAAGTCGAGTCTTGACCGTAAGTCGCTGATAAGACAATTTGTCGATGGAGATGTTTCATCGACCAATCACTCGACACGAATTCGCCAGCTAACCAATCAAGCAACTCCGGATGAGACGACAATGTTCCATTTCTTCCGAAATCATTGGCTGTCTCAACCAAACCGATGCCAAAATGCGACTGCCAGATGCGATTCACCATCACACGGGCAGTCAATGGATTCGAGCGATCGATAATCCAAGTTGCTAAGGTATGACGACGCTCCGCCTCTGAAGCTTCCTCCTCTAGTTGCATATTTCCCAACGCCGAAATCACGGCGGGCGAAACCTTATCCTTCGGCTGCTCCGGATCACCCCGAGTTAGAATTCGAATCAGGTCGGCTTTGCGGAACTTGCCCGCAAAGGCCAACTGCCCCTGCATATTACGATTAACATCTTGCTGCAAGATTCCCCTCTGCTGATGCAGCGCATCTACTTGACTCTTCATGGCAGAATCGAGTTCAGCCACGTTAATCAAGTCTTCCATTCTAGCATCCGGATGATAGGTTGAACGATCGGTATGGTCCGCTACCAGAATCCACTCGCCCGAATCAGCCTCTACCTCGATTTTGTATTCAATTGCTAGTCGATCTTTGTAAGTTTGCTCGCGATCACGGCCCCATACCAAGCAGTCGATTGTTTCTTTTTTAGCAAACTCGACAACTAGCCAACCTCGCCCCATTTCACTGGACATCCAACTGCGCGAATTGCCGTACACTCCATCATTTACAAAACGTAATTCATGCCTATCCACAGCTACATTATCACCCGAGGACTCAACCCTAGCCCCATTTGTAGCCAAAGCTACATTTTCGCCTGAAGCATTAAATACTTCAAACTCATCGATACATGGCTCGAGATTATTCGTCTTGAGAATCGTGAAACGAACTTTTTTGGTTTCGAATGGAGCTATGCGATCGGTGTTGTACTTGGCGTGAACAGTTGGACGCTTCTTTCCACTAAGAGCAAGCGGACCAATACGGCTCAGCTGCCGATCGATCTCTATCAATTTCTCTTTCGCTTTCTCAGCTAGCTGCCTGGCCTGCTTGGCCTCTGGCGTTAACAACTCGCGATCTTCGTATTCGACTCCCGCCACAAAGGCTTGCATCGCATAGTAATCTTTCTGACTGATCGCATCGAACTTGTGATCGTGACACCGCGCACAACCAACACTTAAACCTAAAAAGCTTTGGCCAATGTTCACGACGATTTCATCGAGCGCATCCTGCCGAGCCAGACGCTTGGAGGGCTCATCTTGACCTATCTGCCCCGGCAGTAGTACCGAGGCCGTGACCAAGAATCCCGTGGCAGCATCCTCGCCAACTTGCTCACCTGCAATCTGCTGATACACAAACTGATCATATGCTGTGTCGTTATTGAGCGCACGAATAACATAATCTCGATATGGCCAAGCATTAGGACGTTCGGTATTCACTTCGAAGCCATGGGTGTCGGCATATCTCACCACATCGAGCCAGTGCTGTCCCCAGCGTTCACCGTAACGGGGAGAAGCAAGCAAGCGATCGACAACTCGCTCATAAGCATCGTCATTTAAATCGTTTGCGAAGTCCGCATATTCTTCTGGAGTCGGTGGTAACCCGATTAAGTCGAGCGTTACGCGTCTCAACCATCTCTCGCGTGAAGCCGCAGGAGTGGGTGACAATCCAGCTCTCTCCAGGCTAGACAACACAAAGTAATCGACACCGCTTTTCGGCCAAGCTGTATTTTGCACCGCGGGGAGGGATTGTGGATTCACCTTTTTCAAGGACCAATGATCAGCTTTGTCGACCGCTTCGACCAAATCGATGCCATCGGGCCATTTTGCTCCCTGTGAAACCCATTTTTCAATAATGAGGATCTCCTGATCTGCCAACGGAGGAGCGTCTAGTGGCATTCTTTCCGCAGGTTCGGGTTCTTTCAGCAATTGCACCAGGGGACTGTCGCTGGGCTTACCAGGAGCGATCGCAGTTCCATAGAGATCACCACCCTGAAGGGCTTCCTGTTTTATATCAAGCCTAAATCCGCTTTTGTCTTTCTCACCGCTGTGACATTTGTAACAGTGAGCTTGAAGTATTGGCCGAACATCGCGAACGAAGTCAACTTCATCACCTGCGACTGCCGTACCGAGGAATACCAGCGTGGCAAATAAACACCACGTCCCGCTGAAAAGGAGGCGGTTGAAATAACAAGTTGTCTTTCGTGATGCCATCAGCCCACTTTTCATCAGCAGTAACCATGATGTCGAAGACCAAGGCATTAAATACTTATCGAGAGGAACCATGGTAAAACTGAACGACCAGAGGTATGTCAGGACAAGTACATAGGATTGGTTTCTGCGGAAAAAACCGCATCTCATCACCGGACCATTATGGTCGATGGCACCTTATAGTTGAAACCACTTCCCAGAGATTCCTGCTCTTTTTTTTATGTCAAATGGCAAAAGAGCGCCGGAAACTTAAGCGATCGATCAGCGAATCTCCGGATAGATAGCCACCTACTCTATGGTCTCGACAGTACCTGTCACCGTTCCTCCAGTGTCGGTGACAAAAAGCGATTTGGTCGCTGACGGAACTACGTTTAAATAGGTATCCTATACGCCTCTACTTTTAAGACTGTAAGAGTGAATCGAAATGACTAACGCTGTTGTTATCGGAACAGGCTTCATCGGACCAGTTCATGTGGAAGCTTTACGTCGTGCTGGCGTAAATGTTGCGGGTATACTGGGCTCAAATCCAGCTAAATCGCGGCAAGCCGCGGAAAGCCTGGGACTACCCAAAGGCTATTCGTCCTTTGCAGAGGTATTGGAAGATCCTCATGTTTCCGTTGTTCACATTACGACACCTAACCGATATCACCATGAGCAGACGAAAGCTGCACTCTTAGCGGGCAAGCATGTGATGTGCGAGAAACCGTTAGCGATGTCACCCGAGCAGTCCTCGGAGTTAGTCGCCTTGGCCAAAGATAGAGGCTTGGCCGCTGGAGTGGCCTACAACATCCGTTTCTATCCGTTATGCCATGAAGCTGCGGAACGGATTCGCACGGATCTCTTAGGTAAAGTCTTCCATGTCGTTGGCTCTTACACCCAAGATTGGTTGCTCTATCCAACGGATTACAACTGGCGAGTCTCTGCAGAAGATGGAGGACAACTGCGCGCTGTCGCCGATATCGGCACGCATTGGTTAGATCTCATACAGTTTATCGTTGGCCAAAAAATTGTGTCAGTCTGCGCCGACCTATCAACCATCCATGAATTCCGATACCGAAATCGCGGGAGTGCGCAAACGTTCTCACAGGCCAAGCCTTCGCTGGAAACACATGAACCCGTAGCGATCCAAACCGAGGATTGCGGTAGCATTCTTTTCAGACTAGCCAGTGGTGCACAAGGTACATTATGGGTTTCGCAGACGACGGCCGGTAAAAAGAATTCGCTACAATTTGAGATCGCCGGATCCGAACAAGCACTCGCTTGGGAAAGCCAACGCCCGAATGAGCTTTGGATCGGACATCGAACTAAGCCCAATGAGACACTCATTCGAGACCCAAGCCTGCTTTCCCAAAATGCATCTCGAATTTCAAATTATCCCGGTGGACACAATGAAGGATTCCCTGATTCTTTTAAGCAGCTATTTCGTGTTTTCTATAATGCAATAGCGACTGGGAGTCACCTGACAGAACCTCGCTTTCCAACCTTTGAAGATGGACACTACGAGATCCTCCTATGCGATGCCATCTTTCGAAGCAATTTGGAGCGACGCTGGATCGATGTGTAATCGACAACAATCCCTCACATGAGCCTACCTATCCATATTCCATGCACAATCGTCGAACTTCTTATTTCTGACTAATGCTTGCGCGCTGACTAATGTATCTTGAATTCGATGAAGATAGAGGCAATAGTGAAGCAACTAACCAGCCGATCAGAAATTGCGCGAATCGAACCTAATGCTGATATAACTTCGAAAGATCTTGACCCTATTCACGTATTGCATGTCTGACAGTTACCAATGTTTAGACTCTTCATCTAAGTTGACATAATATGCAAATACACACTTGCCTGCTTCTGGCAATCATCTATCTCTCTTCCGTGATCATGGCTCAGCAGCCTGCAATTCCGACCGAAAAGCAATCGGTCGCCGGAGAATTGCTACGATCGGAATTCGTATTTCCTTACAGCATGCAGCACAATCATGCGCCTGGTATTGTTGAGTTCCCAAACGGAGATCTACTTTGTTCTTGGTACCGCGGTGCGGGAGAACGCAAAGCTGATGACGTAGCCGTCTTTGGCGCATGGAAGAAAGCTGGAGATAACAATTGGAGCACACCGTTTGTTATGGCGGACCAGCCAGGCTTTCCTGACTGCAACACCTGCATGCATGTCGATACTAATGGAAGATTGTGGCTCTTTTGGCCAACGATTATTGCCAACAGTTGGGAATCATGCCTTACGCGATTCAAGTCGGCACCTGCGCCAACTGGGCAAGAGTTAACAGAACCCCAATGGGATCGAGAGGGATTGGTACTTCTAAAGCCAGATGACTTTTCATCGGAGGCCGACAAGACCCTGACTGAACTACTTAAAGAAAGGGTTCCGCAACCCTTACCGGAAAATCTCCAGCAGTCACTCGCTGAAATTCGCAGTCGCCTCAGCGACAAGCTCTACCAACGGCTGGGCTGGCAACCTCGCTGTAAACCCACCGTACTCCCTAGTGGAAGAATTCTTTTACCACTCTATTCGGATACCTATTCGATCTCGATGATGGCCATCAGTGATGATGGCGGTAAATCATGGTACGCCAGCAAGCCTATCTATGGCCTGGGCAATATCCAACCAGCAGTTCTTCGACGCAACGACGGTACTTTAGTCGCTTACATGCGTGACAATGGACCCGCTAATCGCATCCAAGTCTCCGAATCTCGCGACGACGGAATAACCTGGAGCATTTCGAATTCACTGGATATCCCTAACCCAGGTTCAGGACTCGATGCGGTGCGACTACGTAACGGTCACTGGATTCTCATCGCGAACGACACGATGGAGGGACGAAACAAACTATCGTTATTACTCTCGGATGACGAAGGGCACAGTTGGAAATGGCGTCGCGCACTCGAAGATAAGGCGGAGGGTTCATTCCATTACCCCTGTATTATTCAGGGCAAAGATGATTCACTCCAAATTGTGTACAGTTACTTCGCCGCTGAGGGAAAAACGATGAAATACATTAAGACCACAGAGGCTTGGATTCTCGCCCGCTAATTTCTCACGCTTTTCTAATAACTAGAACTAGCGCCGCCGAATTTGCGTGAACTGTTCAACTTGTGCCTTAATGGCGACTTCCGTTGGCAAGCGTTCCATAGAGCTCGCGCCATAGAAGCCATCTAAGGCAGGGATTTGCTGTAACATGTAAGCAGCATCTTCGGGCATAGCGATAGGCCCGCCATGGCATAAGACAAACACGTCCTCGCGTACCGATTTCGCTGCATACATAATTTCCGCAACCCTCGGAACACAATCTTCCAGGCTCAGAGCGGTCTGTGCACCGATCGTACCGCAGGTTGTTAAACCCATGTGTGCTACAATGATATCGGCCCCAGCCCGAGTCATATCAATCGCTTGTTGCGGCTCGAAAACATAAGGCGATGTCAGCAGGTCGAGACGGTTAGCAGCAGCTACACACTCAACCTCAACTCCGTATCCCATACCTGTTTCTTCCAGATTGGCACGAAACATTCCATCGATTAAACCAACTGTTGGGAAATTCTGGATGCCGGCAAAACCCAGCGATTTAAGTTCTTGCAAGAAATGATCCCTAAGCATGAATGGATCCGTCGCGCAGACCCCTGCAAGAACAGGCGTCTTTTTCACTGCAGTCAGTACCTCATGAGCCATCTCGCGAACGACTGCATTAGCGTTTCCGTAAGGCATCAAGCCTGCCAGAGAGCCGCGACCCGCCATGCGATATCTACCCGAGTTATAAATCACGATCAGGTCAATGCCCCCAGCCTCCTCGCATTTAGCGCTAATTCCGGTTCCGGCACCGCCGCCTATGATAGGCAAGCCCGCCTTGCGTTTAGCAGAAAGCGCGTTCAATATCTCAGCACGTGATTTAGGGGCCATATTCAATCTCATCTCTTAACCGAACTAAACCTGGTTCAACACCGCGGCCTGCACTGATTTCCAAAACTAATTAGCGAGTACTACAACTCTATTGCGTCCCACACTTAACATGAGCTGCAATAGAGAACTTCCCTCATGCAAAATTAATTTGCTCGGGAAATGGGTAAACATCCCCATTCCTCGCTGAGAGTTACTCATAATCTGTGCGTTAACTGCAAGGTTAGCTCTCTATCGTGAAGAGAGCAATAACGGCACAATAGAAGGAAAGCTGTTTTTAGACAAGACACTGTTTTTCGATCAGACATTGTTGACACCGAATCCGTTTCCTGCGACGAGAATAATAACTCGAGAAGAATTCAGTATGAATTTAGTGGAACAAGTCGCTGCTCTATTAGCCTTATCGGCCCTATTCGCTTGGTTCAATTCACGCTGGCTCAAACTTCCAACAACGATAGGCCTCATGGTCCTCTCGCTCCTCTTTTCTCTAAGCTTAATCCTGATCGGCATTTTTACGCCTGAAGTCAGGACACAAGCTGGACATATCGTCGGACAAATCAATTTCAGC
>JAUMAI010000058.1:0-2357 GCA_032116775.1 Pirellula sp.
GCCCGAGATGCTCCGCCCGGATATTTTTGGGCCGGTCACACCAGCATCGGATCTCTACGTGTTGGGGTTCATGGCACTGGATCTAATCACTCGCAATAAGGTGGTCGATCGCATCGACGCAACCAATGAGGATATTGCTTCGGAACAAGAGCGTTGGTACCGTTGGCATGCGTCTACTGTAGAGATCCTGCCTTCAACCGCTGAATGGATGCGTGGAGTTCCCGAGGATATTGTCGGATTTCTTGAGATGCTGACGAACAAACAACCATCTAAGCGGCCACAGCATGCAGGCGAAGCATTAAAATTTCTCGAAGAGTTA
This sequence comes from Pirellula sp., assembly GCA_032116775.1. Classification (GTDB taxonomy): domain Bacteria; phylum Planctomycetota; class Planctomycetia; order Pirellulales; family Pirellulaceae; genus JAFLCP01. The sequence continues at coordinate 320 of JAUMAI010000058.1, forward strand.
GCAGGCCATGGGGTCGCGAGCGGATTTGGTAATGGAACTCCTGCGTCGCAACCCGATGGTTTGCCCGAGGACTTTGGTGCCGTCTACCTAGGCGCTCCTCCTTCCTTACATGACTCACAGTATTCTGAATCGGTTCAGAGTTCCTGGCAAGAACTCAAGCAATTGACTCGTGATTGGTTTGATGCAAATCCTAAGAGAAAATGGCTTGCGATAGGAGGCGTGTCGGCAGTAGCTCTTTTACTACTATCGGCACCCAAGCCAGCGCCGGTTCATGAGGATGTGGCTGTGAATGAAAAAACAATTCAAACTAAACAATTACCTAAAATTAACGACAAAGATTCGGTCAATCGATTTCCAGTGGACAATCCAATTCCGCCACCCGACGCCGGAAGGAGCGGTAAATCGGGCAATTCGACAGATAAGCAGTCAGAGAAAAAAGCCGATGAAAAACCGACCGAGAAACCTTCGCGTCTTCGGGACGTGACCATCGAGGTTGAAGGTGGAGCGACTCGAGTTTCGGTTCTAGATCACAAGCCATCGGGGGCTATTGATCGGCGTTGGCAACTCGAACCGGGGCAATACACTGCGATGATCGAATACGCTCAGGATCGCAGCAAAGTCCATCGATTCCGTGTTCCCGACGGGGTGGGGCCTTATGCCATATCGATCGTATTGCCCGCGGTTGAACCCAATCCAACGAGCTTGGCAGATTCACCCAAGTGGCAACCGAAATCCTTTCGAGCGGATATCGAATTCGACATTGTCGGAGTCGGGCAACACGATTACATCCGAGCAGAGCAATTGCGCGATACAGCCTTTCGTTTGATCAATTACCTCAGTTACGGCAACGAAAAAACCAAACCCAAGCTGGCGGCGTTTGAGTACGTTCGTAACAGGGATCCGAGAATATCGCTCTTGCTGGCAGTTCAGGCCTACCGCGACAGCAAACTCGAGGAGGCGACCAAGCTTTGCGAAGAAAGCATCGCAGTGGTTGAGACAAATCGAGTTCCATTCGTCTTGCCCTACCAATTGCTAGTGCACATCCACGATGCCAAGGGCGTAGCAAAGATTCAAAACAGTTTGACGATCACCAGTAATTCGATCTTTAAGCTCCATCAGCAGTATTTGAGATCTCGAGATGAACATGTCAAGCAGCTGATTGCCGAGCAGTTGTGGGTTTTTGGCAAAGTCGTCAAGCATGCGGAAGAGTCATCAACGCAAAATGTAATCACCTTAATGGATTCATCAAAGTACTTGGAGTTGCTTGCACTCAACGAGCAATTCGAAGATAACCCATTTGAGCAGGGGGTTGCTGAGTACGAATCAAGACTGGAAGGCTACCGTCCTCACTGGCTGGACTTGAGCTTCGCATCGAGCAAACACCGTGAGGAAACAGCTAAAACCAACTTGGAAAGTCGCTCCGCAAAGCGGACTAGAAGCTCAGGTTATCTCGATTATCTCCGAGGAGTGGTTGAGCCAGCGACGGCGAGAGCACCGGTGGTTGACCATATGATCTATCCGCAACCGGGCCGTTCGCTTAGAGAGCAAATGAATCGACGGGCTCTTAGCATGGATCACGATTTGAGCTTCTTGGTAAGTCGTGTGCAATTGACCTTACCGCTTGCTCCTAGGAGGACTGAGGTAAGTTCGGTTGTTATTGACCGGTAGCGAGAAGTTCGATTCCGAATGCAAAAAGCATTTTCCGACCATGCGGATTCCGGTTTTCGCTTGGAATCCGCATTCTCTATTAGCTTTCTCTGAAAGCTATGCGAACAACCCCTTTTTTCATGGAGTTTAGAACCATGCAAACCAAACCAGTTCAGCCTACGGCAGTTGCCAAGAACGAAAAAAACCAACCCAAGCAAGCGACGAAAGAGGCCATAGGCTCCGATTTTTTGGTCAAGATCGCAGTGCCGGTGGTGTTAGCTTTCATCGCGGCTTTTCTCAATGCGAATGCCGTGGCAAAGCAGATGAAGACACAAGGCTTTTTGAGTTACAAAGACGACCTCTCGTTTGGCCACATCGTCAACGAAAACGA
>JAUMAI010000058.1:2367-2810 GCA_032116775.1 Pirellula sp.
GTCGAGGTGAAGATCGGCGGGCAGTTGGGTCAGATACCGTATCTTAAAGACGCCAAGACGAGTCGAACCCAGCTCATTGGGCGAATTGTCAATCGCCCGATCAAGAAAGGGGAGTTGGTTGTCGAGAGTCAGTTTGGAGGGATCAGTGTCACTGAATCAAGCGAATACCGTTCGTTCGAGTTGCCTCGCAATCTCAGTCGAAATCTCGCAAGGTCGGTTCGACCGGGTCAATGGTTTACCGTTCGTTATGCATTGAAAAACAATACCGACAAGGTTTATGTGCTCGGACCTTTTGAGGTGGCACCGATCGACCAAAACTATCGACTCGATTCGAACGATTCGGTCACAGTCTTGAACGTCAAAGAAGATAAGGATGTCGATCAGCAGATCTTCATGCTGCAAGAGGTTCTAGAGGGCAACAGCAAGTATACAAGCCAATGCGT
>JAUMAI010000058.1:2820-4243 GCA_032116775.1 Pirellula sp.
GGCCAAAGAAGCTCAACCATCAGTCGAAAAATAGTTGTTCCATTGTTTGGTGATCATTGAACGTTCCATTGGACTATCATTTTGGGGGCTTCATTCATGTTCCTTCGCTATGCGAGTATTTTTGAGAGCCAACCTAAGGTTGCCAAGCTCACGGGAAAAAGTCTCAAGATCGGTGCCGAACCAAGCAATGATATCGTCATCAGCGGTCCATACATCGATCCTGTCGCGATTGAGATTCACAGATCTGAGTCGGTTTGGGAAGTGCAAGCCATTGGTCCCAATGGATGTGAGGTCGATGGTAAATTCGTGCCTAGTGGAGAAAAATCTGTATGCAGCAGACCACCGGTGATCAAGGTTTTTCCATATTCTTTCCATTTTGACTCGCATTTTCAGGAGCAACGCAGCGAGCCGGAACAAGCAGCGAGTCTTATGGCCCAGGAAGTCATACGTAAGACGCACATCGAATTGCTCAGCCATCTCGATCTGGAAACGGAGACCTCGCATGAGCCCAAGAATCTTGACGATCTGCTCAAGGTCGAGCGGCTTATTGAAGCGGTCGCAAAGAAAATCGGTGTCGTCACCGGAGCTTATCGAGCCACGCAGGTTCATCTTGCCGGTGAATGCGTTCGGGATGAATTGCTAAACAAGGTCATCGTAGGTGGAAGCACCAACGCTTCGATCCGTGGAGAGAAGGTCGACTTTTGGATGCAGATGGCCACATCGCTTCCGAACAGAGAAGAAGAGATGAACAAAACTGTAGGCTATTTCTATCGTGCATTGTTTTCTGCGGCAGAAGTAGACGTTTTGGAACGTATCTCGATCGTCGAGGATAAGTTCTGGGGATTGTGGCGGACTCAAAATCAACGTATACTCGACGACACACGGTTGTACTTGACCTTAAGGCAGATCAAAAAGCAGGTCAAAGACATTCTTTATGGATTCGGCCCTTTGGAGGATCTATTGAGAATGCCGACGGTCACGGAAATCATGGTCAATAGTTCCGATGAGATCTTTATCGAGAAAGATGGTTTGTTGCAGAATTCTGGAAGGCAATTCCTATCTGAGGACATCACCACATCGATTATTGAGCGGATCGTAGCGACCGTTGGACGCAGGATCGATACCGCACAGCCCATGGTAGACGCCCGATTGAGGGATGGAAGTCGCGTTAACGCGGTGATACGTCCGTTAGCGACTAAGGGCCCGAGTCTGACGATACGGAAATTCTCGAGAAGGGAGTTTTCGCTCGACCGGTTGATCAAAGGCCGATCGCTCTCGGAGAGTGCCGGCGAGTTTTTAAAGGCTGCTGTAAAAGCAAGAAAAAGTATTTTGGTGTCGGGTGGAACAGGGAGTGGCAAGACGACGTTGCTAAACTGCTTGGGATTGGAAATCCCAAGTACCGAGCGGATTGTCACGGTGGAGG
>JAUMAI010000059.1:0-5992 GCA_032116775.1 Pirellula sp.
GAAGAAGAAGACGGAAGATACCCACCCGAAAGACACGGGAGACGGTCGACACGTCCATTCCAACCTAACTCCGATAGCCCCAAAGACCAGCCCACTGATGATGAGGACAATCATCGTCCTCCTCAAGCTCTTCTTCCAAAGGATCATGCCCTGGAACGATGGATTCAATCAGCCTGGGCTCAGCCTCAGCGTCATCCGAGTCTTGCGTCGGATAGGGAGACTTTCCACGCTGCATCAACTGCGCGTAGGCTTCGCCCAATTCTTCCAACGACAACCCATGATCGCCGGGATCTGCATCGGGCATCGCAGCCTCGTCGGTTGCCATGACTACCAGCCTCTCCTACCCAACTTTTCTAGACAATCCTTCCTATCGCTCATCTCTCCCAAATTTCCAACGGTCTTGTAGCGAAAATTGTTGTCTAAGGCAATTCGAACAGCAGGGCAAAATATTTTTCGCAACAGATGTTGACAAAAACATGCCTAATCCGCCATCCTTAATGATACATGATCTCATTAAGGCAGTTTTTGCTAAAGCATTTCATATTTCGCAAGTATTCTCATGGATACCCCCTCGGATAAACCGCAAACCGCTCAAACCGAGGATACGGTGAATCCTCAAACTCGGCAGGTAGTATCCACCGAGGCTGCGCCTGCCAACGAAGCAACGAGTTCTAAGCCGACAAACCAACCTTCACTGCCAACCCAGCCAGACCTATCCCGGCCAGCCTTTAGTCCAAGAGTTGTCACCTCGGCGACGCTCTTTGGTGGAGATCGCCAGATTCTGATTGAGCACGCTGGAGCCACCTATCGGCTGCAAATCACCAAACAAGGGAAGCTCATCCTCACCAAATAAGTAGCAGTGCGGCGGACATGTAACTGCAGTTACTTCATCTAGCCCCCATCTAACGATTCAGCTAGGCTCCACCAATCGCTGTCTTCGTTCGCTGCTTTCGATCACTGCCGTTCTTTGCTCTCCCATTTGGGCGCTCCCATTTGGGCTCTCCCATTTGGGCTCTCCCATTTGTTTCACCCGCAGTTCAAGCAGTGTGATCGAAGACGCACCAATCAGCCGCGCCTAATAGTGCCCGATTTTGGGCCAGCCATATCATCCAGCCAATTGTGACAGCCTCGCCTTCGCGCAGGAGTAACCCTTTGATTAAACCGCTAGCAAGAACCGAACTGGACCCATCGGATGTGGGCAAAGTGTTTTCCATCATTGCCGCCTTCATCGCTGTCTCAACTCTCATTTATTTTGCTTGGAGCGGTTTCTATACCGTTCGCGAGTATGAAAAAGCGGTTGTTTTGCGGTGGGGCAAATATCACACCACCGCGGATCCAGGCTTACGTTTTAAATTGCCCTGGATCGACGAGAGAATTTTAGTGGACTGCTCAGAACATACGCTGCGACTTCCATGGGGTGTCACGGAACAATCTCAAAGAGGCACTCCACTTTCGATTGAACGCAATGATTCTGATGAAATGCTGATTCTCACCGGTGATCTCTACGCCGCGGTTGTCGAATGGAACGTTTTCTGGAGAGTGTCCGAACCTAAAGACTTCGTGTTGCGTCTCAACGACCAAGAGGCGGAAGATATCATCAATGCGGTCGCCCGTAGCACAATGCACCGCATCATAGGTGACTATGCGGCAGATGAAGTTTTAACTGGCAAGCGTGAAGAAATAGCTCTCTCTGCCCTCTCTGAATTAAAAGCCTCACTCGAATCGCTGAATTGCGGTATCGAAATACTTGATCTGCAACTGCAGCGAGCCATTCCACCCGATCGCGTCAAACCCGCCTTCGATGAGGTCAATGCCTCCATACAACAGCGAGACAAACTCATCAATGAAGCACGGCGCGAACGCAATCAAATGCTACCGCTGGCGTTGGCCGAACAGGATAAATTGATTCGCGAAGCAGAAGGCTATGCCTCGCGTCGTAAATCAGAGGCTGAAGGAGAAATCGCTGCGCTGCGTGACAAGTACCAAGCTTATCTAAAAGCACCCGAACTCACTCGAAGCCGACTCTACCTGGAATCGATGGAACGCGTTCTGAGCAACAGCGGGCCCAAGGTAATTCTCGACAAGCAAATGCCCGCAACACTTCCCTTGCTTCAGCTCGATAAGGAATAATCCTCATGAACCAATGGCTCCAACGATTATTGCAGATCATTGCTGTCGCAGGCCTACTGCTGCTGGCCCTACCGCTCTTCACTTTTGTGGTCGATGAAAGAGAGATGGCGGTCGTCCTGCAGTTCGGACGACCGGTTCGCGCCGTCACAAAACCAGGCCTCTATTGGCGCGTCCCAGGTATGGAGACTGTGCGCATCCTTCCATCCACTCTTCAGTTCTGGGGCGATTCAAATGAATTCGCGATCCCCGATCTACCAACTAAGGATGACAAAAAAATTGAATTGATTCCTTGGGCAGTATGGAAGATCAACGATCCGACCGCTTTCGTCCAACGCCTACGCAATGTCGATAACGCTGAGCAAAGAGTCGCGCAATTCGTACGTGGAGCCATCCGCGATGTGATTACTCAATACGAACTTGCTGAATTAGTTCGCAGCAGCAACCGCGAACTGCAAACAACAAAACTCGACATAGAAAGTGAATCTTTAGCGATCCCGATGGAGAACTTCAGCGATTCGATCGAGAGTGGCAAATCAGAAATCGTAATGGGTCGACAAAAGATTTTAGATAAGATCAAAGCTGACATACAAAAACGTTTAGCCTCAACTGCAGCTTCCGATGAAAACGGTTCTCGAGGAATCGAATTAATCGATGTCGGCGTCTCTAAAATTGATTTCGTCGCTAGTGTACGTGAAAAAACATTTGATCGATGGATAGCCGAACGCGGCGCATTATCCGCCCTCAATGTCAACGAAGGTGAACGCTTAAGGCAGGAAATACTCAATCAGACCAAAGCCGAAGTGGAAAAGATTCAAGGTGAAGGAAAAAGAAAATCAAGCGAACTCCGTGGCAAAGTAGATGCTGAGGTCATCGAGATGTACGCGACTGCGATTCAAAGCACCGGTGATTTCTACGAATTCGTGAGAACACTTGAGCTCTACGAAAAAAGCTTTAACAAGGAATCTCGCTTCTTCCTAAGCACCGAAAACCCGCTACTTAATTTACTTCAAGGCGATCCGCGACAATCGCTTACACCCCCGAAACCGTAATGCCTACTGCAGCGGTTGCAAAAATTGACCAAGCGCCGAGCTTGGTCAGTTCCCAAAAGCAATCCCTTAGCTCCAAATAACGCTCTAGGCTGGGTAGCTAGGGGAAAGTAGTTATTTCTGGTTGGGATAAGTTAAATTAGTTCACCAAGCAATCCCCTCCCCACACGAGAGCCACCCCAAAAAGAGATATCGTCTCGGCTGTCAAAATCTGCCAATTGGGAGATTCTTTACCAACTGCTCTCGCAAGCTGAATGAATAGCTCCAGTCGAACCGATAACTTCAGCTGAGCGGATTATGTGGCTCGTTATATCCAAGGATGGATTTCACGCGGCGACCGATTCACTCAAAGCTTTGTTAGGAAACTGAGGTATTACGCCAAGTTCTCCTACCGGAGTGCGTCAGGAAGACGCCTCTCAACAAAGCCTCGCTGAGAATAGTGGCTGGCAGGGAAGCCTCGCCACAGCGGGTTCTCAGAAGTACGGGGTTTCCGCTTTTAAGTTTTTTCCGACTTTGGCGCACCATGGCACAGCTGAGTTGGTTCTCAAAATTATACTGGCGACATTTGGCAAGCCCCAAGGGGGACAAGAGCCTACATCGCATTCTACTTGAGAGACAGTTCACGTCGGTCTTGGAAATCGGGATCGGCAGCGGTGCTCGTACTGAACGAGTCCTGAAGCTTCTTAAAAGCTCCAGTCCCTCGGCTACGATCCGCTACACCGTCGTAGATGCCTTTGAATCGGCGCCAAATCACCTCACGCTGAAACAAGCACACAAGATGCTAGCGGAGGCAGGAGTAAAAAGCAGCTTGGTTCCTGGCGATCTTACCGCAGCCCTCGCTCGCGTCGGAAATACGATCGGACAGCACGATTTGATTATCGCTGAGGGCTTGCTCGATCTCAGTGAACCTCAAAATAGCTTGCTAACTCCATGGTTAAAAAAGGTTGCCAACCCTGATGGGGTAATCGCAACCTCGAAAATGCCCGGGGGAAGCCTACAAATCATCGAGACGAAGAGTCTCCAAAGTTCGGCCAATCGCGTAGCTGCCTAACCGAGTCCACCCATTGTTGCAATCGGTTCGCCAAACGCTTTGCTTGCGGTGAGGTATCAGCACGTTGATATCCCTGCATGCAGACACGGGGCTGTTTCTACAACCGGGATTTCCACTGCTCTCTGCATTCGCTACGATGACCCTAGCGGCAGGCATGGAGGCATTTGCATGGCTGGAAGAAAACTCCCCTCGCTGGGCGTTTTCTCCTCTCTTCGGACTTCTCCGCGCTAGCCACATCTTTTGCTAGCAAACTCATTTTGCCCCTTCGGGTTATTGTCCCATGAAGAAAGTGGCTGTTTTTCTACCTAACTGGGTCGGTGATGCTGTTATGGCAACTCCGACGTTAAGAGCCTTGCGGACTGGACTTGGACGGAATGTAAGTCTCATTGGCATCGGCAAACCTGCCGTGACTGCCGTTTTGGAGGGAAACACTTGGCTCAATGAACTCTGGACCTTCAAACCACGAAGTTCAGCCAAATTTCCGGGACGACGGGCGATCACTTGGCGGATGAGAAAAGAAAAAATCGACACCGCCATATTGATGCCTAATTCTCTAGCGGTCGCCGTGATGGGATGGCTCGGTGGAGCTCGTCACAGAATTGGCTACGCGCGCGATGGACGCTCGGCATTTCTAACACAACGTTTACAGGCACCACGTTCGGGAAGGCGCTGGAGAGCAATCCCAGCGGTCGATTACTATCTCGGACTGGCAGATGCTTTAGGGTGTCTTACTCACGATCGCCACATGGAGTTATCGCTTACTTCGCATGACAAGCAGCAATATCTCAATCTTTTGACGCAATGGAATTGGGATCCATCAAAGCCAACGATTGTCATCAACAATGGCGGTGCTTACGGTGGAGCCAAGTTGTGGCCGCAAGAAAACGTGACACAGCTCGCTCAGCGACTCGCCAGCGAGAAAAATCAGCAAGTACTCCTTCATTGCGGACCAGATGAGAAAGAGGCTGCAAACCAGACAGCCAACCAAATCAATAGCCCGCTGGTCCGTTCCATGGGAACACTTGACTCCTTACCACTTGGTCTATCCAAAGCGGTCTTAGCTAAAGCCAGCGTGGTCATCAGCACGGACAGTGGCCCAAGGCATATTGCAGTGGCATTCAACCGCCCTGTTATTTCCTTGTTCGGCCCCACCGATGTTGCCTGGACTACGACTTACAATATCGCTGAATCTGTCATGGAAGAACAACTTCCCTGCCGCGCTTGTTGGAAACGCGAATGTCCCCTGGGGCACCACCGCTGCATGACCGATATCAAGGTAGAGAAAATCTACCATGAAACCCTTCGTCGGTTGCAGGAACCTGGAGTATCACCAGCCAACCATCAATCGCGATACGTTGCATAGTCTCCGGCTAATTTTTTTCGGTGTGCACACGCCACCAGACTATTGCTTCGCTTCGACCAAAACCACGGGACGAGCTTTCTCAATGACTCCAGATGCATGGTCATAGACTAATACCAGTTGTGGTCCAAGCTGTGCAGCCGCATTCGAATCGATAAGGTGATTGGAATCAGCCGCACTCATCTGCATCAATACTCGAACTTCGCAATCGTTGAGGGTTGCACGACTGAGCCAGCGGGAGGCTGTGGAGAAACTATCAGCCCATATCAAGGTGTGAACTCCAACTGTAGGACCATCACGTACAATTCGCGAAAAGGTTTTCTCCAAGCTTGCTTCATCATCGCTGCCAAAAGAGAACTCTTCACCCCGCTTGAGATTTCGAAAACGATCGAGTTGCCAGACAAC
>JAUMAI010000060.1:0-1701 GCA_032116775.1 Pirellula sp.
GACCCATGCTACTGTGGCCTAGTCGGCTTAGCTTTAGTTACTTCACGACGACTGCCCACCGATATCGAGGAATGGGTGCCGCTAGCTGAGCTAGCCGAAGGTGAGACCTTGCAAGGGCTCGATGGTCTTGCGGTAGTTTTGTCGGTTACGCTTTCGCGAGTCTCCCAGCCGGTCTACAATATCGAAGTCCACGGCGAGCACGTCTACCAAGTCGGCGAGCTGGGATTGGTGGTGCATAATGTGAAGGGGGGCTTGCGTGCGCCAGTTAATGCAGCGGGCGGATTCAAGGGAAGAAAAGGTTTCGAATTAGTCAATCATCCGCTTCAACCCGTTCGAAGCGTTGCAACGACGATCAATGGTCGTAGGTTCTCTGGTCATGCTCTCGACCAAATGCAGAATCGAGGAATACCACCATCGGTTGTTCAAAATGCGATTGAACACGGCATTTCGTCCCTTGGCAACAAGCCTGGAACGCAAATATTTACAGATATGGTCAACAAAATACGAGTCGTGATCAACTCTACGACGGGCAACGTCATTACCGTGATACCAGGAATCTAAATATGACTAATGATTTAGTTGAGAAAGTTCGAAAGATGCTTTGGGAGCAATGGGACCCGATTGGTGTTAACCAGTGTTCGGAGGCAAAGGATGAGTACGATAATTACGTACTGATGCTATATGAGGCGGTCGCAAGTTGCGGAACAGAAGACGAATTATTTCAGTTGCTTTGGTCAATCGAGACCGGCTACATGGGGCTCGATGGAGATGAGCATTCAACAAGACTTTTTGCGAAGTCTCTCGCAAATGTTGCGTGTCAGTTTCCGTACATCTCGAAGTGAGGTGACGAATTGCGTTATCGAGTTTGTTGGAACTGAAGAACGATGGCAGGATGCCATAGCAACTCTTAGCAGGATGGGCCCCTTGATTGAAGTGAATAGGCCGTTGATACAAATGCCAAATTTGGTGCCAGGCACATGACGAACGCACTACGATATCGAACGGCGTGCTACGCAGAAGAGCCATAAGGAGCGAGGCGAATAGCCGAAACACGTCGGCGTGCAACCTAAAATCGCTCCTTACTCGACGTTGATTGCTTGGCCATCACTAATGTGGCCAAGCCTCGCGATAGTGTCCAGTTCGATGTCATTCGATATGGCTTGAACTGAGCCGTCGCATCGTACAAACACCGTTATCCCCGGGTGCGATCCGCCGAAAGGCCCGCCTCCTTCCCAATTAACTGCGTCGGTACCTAGCTTCTCACCCACGAATTCTCCCAGGTCGTTGTAAATTCGGCCAGTGAAACGTATATTGTCGAAGCCAAAGCCAGTCAGGTAGGGTTGGTCGTCGGCGTTTAAACTGTTATTCCCTCTAGCGCGCCATTTGTCACTGCATTTTTCCCCAAGCAATATCGTATTTGATAGTCCATCGGTGACATCTTGGCTCTTTCTGGAAAATCTTCTGCGTGCAATTCCCCTCTCTATCTCGTCAGGCCATTGAAAACTTGGAGACTCTGCCTCTTGAAGGGTTTCTGGACCCGGAAAGCCCGCTGCATGCGCAGACGTTCCACCGCTAAGCGCATAATCAGGGCGGACACATGGCCCCACAACCCCAAAAACCATTCGAGCCTCACTTAACAAAACATCCTTTGTAACTTTTGACGGACAACGAAATGCCGGTATGGGAATCTTTGCTTGCTCT
>JAUMAI010000061.1:0-7044 GCA_032116775.1 Pirellula sp.
GTCCGATCTTCTCCGCAATGACGAGGCGTTCGAACGGGCATTTGAAACGCTCCGGGAATCGCAGCTGAAAGCTGTAGACGCGGAGCTGAGCCCACAACTCCAGGAAGCATTTGACAGAGCCGAAGACCCGCGGCCCAAGGACAATGCTGAACTTTCGTTAGAAATTTCGACGCAGGCACTTTGGCGGGCGATTCTTGACACGGAGACCGCATCAAGCCCGCATGTCGAGTTGAACGGGGCGGCCCTGTCGCCCGCCAATGCTGATGCGGAACTCATCCTTCCGTACGAAGCGGACATTGACCCGCTGGGTTCATTCGCTAGCACGGACGAGGTCGAAGCACTCCTGATCGACCTTGACGGAAACGAAAAAAACCTCGGCGAGGTCTCGCTCAAGAAATCAGCACTTAACGAGGTCCGGCTTACCAGAATTCGGTCTGCGGCCCGCGGCCTCGGTGATGGCGACGTCGTCTTCTTTCGGACCAAGCAGGACCGGGCATCCTATCGGAAGCGGAAAGTTGCCCTAGAAAGATTGCTGGACCGGGAGGGGGTCGTACGCGAACTCCTGGACTTGTTCGACCCAGGGTGCCGGACGGCAGCAACGAGGTACGATATCGAAGTCACCGACGAGGATTTCGCAAGGTACGACCGGGAAGACCAGCACGGAAACCAGATCAGCCTGAACGAGCAGCAGCGCGAAGCTTTCAAGAAGCTGCTCAATTTTGGCCCGCTGTCACTCCTTCAGGGGCCGCCCGGTACGGGAAAAACGGAGTTCATCGCCGCCTTCGTGCACTTCCTCGTCGAGAAACTCAATGTCAGGCGTATTCTTCTAGTTAGCCAGTCACATGAAGCGGTGAACACAGCGGCAGAGCGCATCAGGAAGCACTGTGCAAGGCTCGGTACGTCGCTGGAAGTAGTAAGATTCAGCAACCGCGAAGGCGCGGTATCCCACGGTCTGAAAGACGTCTACTCCCATGCTATCACGGCTGAAAAGCGAGAATTGTTTAATGCCGAGTACCGATACCGCGTCGCAGCCCTGTCAGATGCGCTTGGGCTCGAGGCCGAGTTCATCTCCAAGGTGGTCGATTCCGAACTGAAGCTTTTCAAGCAAATCGATCATCTCGAATCTTTGCTTGGGCGCCTCGAAGGCATCGACGACAAGGAAGACATCAAGTCACTCAAGTTGATCGCGGTCGACCTGGACGAGACCATTCGCGCCAAGCTGTCGGCAGACTACGGCGTTACCCTTCCAAGGGAATCCAAGCTCTCCGACGCGAAGGCCATGTTGCTGTCGCGGTTTTGTGCAGAATATGGCGTGCGACCCAACGAAGCGAGAAGAGTTCGTGCGTTGGCGAAGATTTCGAGAGATATGCGTGATGCCCTGTCAGCTGAGAGAGTCAACTGCGATGAGTTCTATGCGCGTTCAAGGCAACTGGTCACTGGCACTTGTGTCGGCATAGGTCAGGGACACATCGGAGTTCACGACAACGTGTATGACTTTGTGATCATCGACGAGGCGGCGCGCTCCATTTCAAGTGAACTGGCGATCGCGATGCAATCCGCGAAGCGCGTGCTGCTCGTCGGCGACCACCTGCAGCTCCCGCCACTATACTCAGATGCCCACAAGACGGCGCTTGCGCGACGCTTGGGCATCAACGATAAGAACACCGAGCTTGATGTGGTGCTGCGAAGCGACTTTGCGCGGGCATTCAATTCCCATTACGGCAGCCAAGCCAGTGCCGCCCTGCTTACCCAATACCGCATGGCCCCGCCCATTGGCAACCTTGTGTCGACTACGTTCTACGGCGGCAAACTGCAAAACGGCGCAAGGGTGATTCCCGACCTCTACCAGCACGCGCCGGACGTGCTCCGAGCACCTGTAACTTGGCTTGATACCTCGCCGCTCGGAGGGCGCGCATATCACCAGAGCGACCGCGGTGTCAGTATCTACAATCGGTGCGAAGCCGAACAGGTCATCGAGGCCCTTCAACAGATTTCATCGAGCGAACAGTTCCTCGCTGGTCTTACTGAGCTAAAGGATAAGGAGGATGCGCTTGTTGGGGTGATCTGCATGTACGCCGAGCAGAAGCGGCTGATACGGCAGAAGTTCAATCAGGAAATTTGGAGAGAGGGCTTTAAGGAGTTGGTAAAGATCGATACGGTCGACAGTTACCAAGGAAAGGAGAACAGAATCATCGTCTTGACCCTTACCCGTTCCGACAAAGCCCGGACGCCCGGCTTCCTGCGAACGCCGAACCGGATCAATGTGGCGATGTCACGGGCAATGGACCGGTTGCTGATCATCGGCAATACGGACATGTGGAGCAATCACAACAAGGACAAGCCGCTTGGCCAAGTGGTTTCCTACATGAGCGATATGGGCGAGAGAGCCGGATATCGGTTCGTGCCCGCACTGAAGAACCGCTAGGGTGGCGACATTGGAAAACAAGACGACTTATCACGAGATAGATTTCCTGTTGCCAGCACAGCGCTTCAACATCAATTTCTCGTACATCACCCAGAAGGGCTTACCGTTTGTCCGCGAGTTCGTTCTGCGGCTGGTTCATCTGGCGCCGATGACAAAATCGCAACTTGCCACTTACTTCGGATTCAGCCGCAAGGAAACCGAGGAAGCGATTGCCGATTTGGTTGACCGGGGAGAATTAACGCTCTCTGACAGCGGCAGGTTGATGCTTTCCGAGAAAGCCGGCGGATATTTTAGCGACATCGGAGAGGCGCCGCGCCTAGCCCAAGTTCAGGACAGTGGAGCTTTCCTAGCCTTCGATCTGGCAACCTTCACATGTCTCGGCAAGGACACGACTCCAGATAAATGGAAGAATGGCATAACCATCCGGGTGGATGACGAGAACGCTTCAAAAAGCGAGGCGCTAGTAGAGAAGCATTTTCAGCGACAGTTCCATGACATTCTAGATCGGGGGTTGCTTTCAAAGTCCCTCGTGCCGGACGAGAAAGATTCGCTCACCGTGTACACGGTAAATTCAGTCACCAAAATCCGTCAGATGCCGTTAAGGCTTACGGTGAAGTTCCAGGTAGACGAGGAAGGCCGAAGCGTGGAACGCGAAGACTTCGAGCTGCTCAATAGCTCGGACCAAGTCCATGAAAAAATCACGGTGGAGCTTGTTCGCCTGGCGCGGCCGAGCAATGTGGTGGAAATCGCCAAGGCGATGCTTGAAATTGGGGATGGTGACACACTCAAGTTGTTCGATTCGAGAAGCAATGCTCTTAATCCGCAGTTTCTGGATGATCTCAGGCGGCTTGAGGAGAACGACGGCAAGCAAAGAACCACCTTTTTCGGCCCGATCTATTCGGCCGCGAACTGGGGCCTGCTACAAAAAGCCTTGACGCCTGTGCTCGCATCCCGGATCAAGAGCAAAGTGGATGCAGGGCAGCCCGTATTCCTTTGGTTGGCACCCAGTGATCCGTATTGGAGCAAAAGCGCCCGGCTGCCGGCGGCCCTGAGCGATTTTCTCAAAAAGGCAAGCACGAAGGAGAAAACGCTCTATTCCCCGGTGGTTTATCTACCAGTTTCCGGAAAGGATGACCGAAGGACCGCTAGGCAGTGGCAAAACGAGCTCGATCTGCTTACGAACAAGGCTCACGGGCTGGTCGAGGGCTTCCTCGGTGGGAATGTAGAGGTCTTACACCTAGAAGGGGAGTTTGTCGCTGTCGTGTATCACTTCTCGGTTCCCCCAAACTACCCAGTGACCTTGCCACTCGGGTTCATAAGCACCGATAAAAAGGTAGTTGCGGAAATCGGACGCCTCGTCCAAACGTATGTGGAGGGCAGTGCTGGGTACGAGCGGAAGAATGACTGCGGGCCGATAGCTAGCCTTGGCCTGCTTGAAAAAAATAATCCTCCTTCGTTGAGATAGCGCGCCATCGCTCCCTAACGTCTCGGGCTGCGATCGACAGCTTTGGCCGTCGCACTGCCATTCGGCACCCGCTGCCGTTGTGCCAGTAGCATGCACGATACCGGTCATCGGCCTCCCCTTTTCTGCAGGATCTCGGGCCGGAGTGTGACCGAAGCCGATGAGCACTTCTGCTTGCTGTACCAGTTCTTTGCATCGTTGCGACGGCGTGAAACCCTGGATCTTCAAAGATGAGTTCAACATCAAAATCATTGGGAATCATCGACAGAGTCATTATTTACTCCTTCATCACATTCGGTAGCGCATCAGGGCGGGTTGTTTTTCGTGGATCAACTTTGCAATCAATTTGCTCGTGATGCCTTCGTCATGTTCCTGGATTGAAGAAATAACTTCCTGTGCCTCAGAAAATCGTCCTTGCTCCCGATAGAGCTCTGCCAGTGTAATGTTGTATCTGGATGGTGAGTTAATGGAATACTTACGAAAGATTTCGCTAAGTTGAAACATATTTTGTAATTGCTCGGATGAAGGTTCAAAGTCCGGGACGGTAAACGGCATTGATTCCGTTCTGATGTACGTCGGTGCTTCTTTTCCTCGTAACTTTTCCCACCAGGTTCTAGTGTCAGGATTCTGTATTTCCCATACTGCTTTGTTGTCAGCCTCTTCAGCATCACGATGAGTTCTATAGCGCTCTCGATAAGGGTGGTTTAGTTCGCGCCAATATTCAAGTCGTGCAGCAACTTCAAGTTCTTTATTGTCAGCAGTGGCAATGCATTCTGGAAGAAGTTCGGATGAAACGCGATTAATGTGAGGAAGATCGCTATTCTCGGCAGTGTCAATTTCTACTAGTTCTTTGAAGAGTGTAAATTTTCCGCATTTGCATTGACGCAAGCCTTCGCCGTTGGGCATCAACGAATGCTCCCTCCACCCGTCAGTCCAATGTGCGAATGCCATGAAATTCATTGTTAAATATCGCGGTGCAGAATATCTAGCGCCACAGCATGGGGCAGCCATGATTCTTACCCCTCGGATCATTGTCATGTTTTTGAATTTCTTTCGTGAATCCTAATTATTCTTCAGTAAATCAAGCAGTAGGTTCATTTGCTAACTGCTTCATTCTCCTTACCGTCTCTGAAAGGGGCTTTGCAATCGGTGTTGCTCGCTCGGTAAAAATTTCCGACAAGGTTTCGTAGTACCAAATAGTCTGATCCGGGGTTGCAGTAAATCGATCGAAGACGGAGCGACCAACATTTAGCAGATCTTCGACGATCGCTCGGGCGTTATGAAGCTTGTCTGAGCCACTCACCAAAAGCACATCCTCAGGAGATTGGCGCAAGTGAGTGATGTATCTCTGTTTGCGAGGGAGCCACGCCTCCTTGACTCCGGAGGCATCTGGCACGCCGTCAGTGCAGCCCTCGACGATGTCTGCCACCCTGTCGCCAAACTGCTCTCGGATAATCTCAGCGAAGTGTTGGCCACCATCCTCGACTGCATCATGAAGTAAGGCTGCTATTGCCTGATCTTCATCGGCACCATGATCCAGAGCGATTGATGCAACCCCCATTGGGTGGGCAAGGTAGGGGATCTCTGTACCTTTTCTCTTTTGCCCATCGTGGGCCTGGACAGCAAGTTCGAGTGCACGTGCAATTCTTTCCGTTAGCATGGGAACCTTTGATTATTTCGTTATTAATCTATTCGATTTTATCTACACAGAATTTTTTATCCAATGAGGCACCGGACAATCGCCTTCCGCTGCTGATTTCAATCCTTCTGAATGAAGCCATTCCAGATGAGCTTCCCAAGTGGGTGTTGGTAAAGCCGCTTTCCCGCCAAGGCTTATTCTTGGACACGTTGGCTCAACTCGCTGGATGTAGCTTAAAGCTTCGCCGATTGTGTCAAATTCATCTGTACGTATAGCCGGCAGACTGTGTGTATTTCGGTACGTAATCAGCAAGACCGAGCCATCGATATCCCCGCTGATATCCGGACGTATTGGCGTGCTAATCACCTGACTATTCGACTTCTCAAAATTTGATGATATTCGCAGCACATACATGCGGTCATCCCGATATTCATCGGGCATTGGCATTGCATTTTTCATAAGGCGCCTTGTCGGGTAGACCCACATCGGTCAACTAATCATTGATGCGCCTAATTTTGAGCCACCTCCTGGCTCAATATCTGAGCTAGCCGTAACGAAATAATGCCTCATTAAATACTGGAGGCGATATGCGGCTGATTTTTTGTGTGCGGGAGCACACCTTCGACGAAATCTACATGGGCCATCTGCTGGGCTTCCCAGCAATACAAGGCGTAGATGCAATTTCCGCAACGGCTAATGCCAAGGGATTTACGCCCTTGACGGCCATAGCCCGCACGTATGGCTGGGGGCGTGAACAGCTTGAGATGGCCTCTGCTGAATGCAATCAGCGGCAAGAAGTCACAGTGGTGAGCGCGCTGACACCCTGTTTGCTCTTGGTGCCCAAAACTAGGGGCGACAGCGGATGGCTACCTGACGCAGAGCGTCTGCTGATCGATCTTCTGGCTGCGGCAACGCACTTGCAGCTGAGCTCATTGCATTTCACGCACTTCGGGTTTTTACAGGGCTGCTTGCCAGAAATGGAGATGCGTCGAATCTTGGAGATACTTCTTAGCCCATCGAATACGCCCACGCTCAGTGTGATGTATTGGGATATTGATCGAAGAGGATTGAATTCTTTAATAAACCTCTATAAGGCCGTGGCTCGACACTATCGGCTAGCTGTCAATCGACCAGAAATCTATGTCGCGCCTAAGTATGAATGGCGCGAAGTAGACAGAACACCAAGCGGGAATTCAGTGCATGAGTTTATGGCGCAGCGGCCAGATCCGCCTCATAGATTTCACTGAAGCCACTTGATCCCAATAAACCGATGATAAAGAAGAAAAACATGTCTGCTAGCCGCGATCCAGAATTTGAATCCTTGAAACTGCCACCGCACTCTTTGGAAGCTGAACAGTCCGTATTGGGCGGACTGTTGCTGGATAATTCAGCTTGGGACAAGATCATCGATATCTTGAAAGAGTCGGATATCTATCGAGAAGATCATCGATTGATCTTTCGGCACATCGGTCAATTAGTCTCAGCAGGTAAACCTGCGGATGTCATCACAGTGTTTGA
>JAUMAI010000062.1:0-810 GCA_032116775.1 Pirellula sp.
TTGCGATATGCTTAAATTCTGCATCTAGTTTAACAAAGCGATACAGATTACTGAGGTATTTCCCGTCCCTGGTTTGTTCATAAAATAAAGCACCTGTGACCAAGCCACTTTCTTCTGCATAAATTTTTAAAAGGCTTAAGTTTTTTGTACTGTTGGGGGTTAAATTCTTATTGTACAAAGCGTTCATTCCAATAATCAGTCCATTGTTGTAAGTGTACAACAACAAAGGAAAGTTTCTGATCGATTCTATAAATAGGCTATCAGGCCTAAATTGAGTGAATTCTAAATTTAAAGGTTTGAATTGCCAGGTAGTATGGGCATTGGGTTTCCATTCGTAGCCAACAAATGTGTTGAATGTGTTGAGCCTAAAGAAGCGGAAACGATCAATATAGGAGACATCAGCAGAAAAAACTGTTTTGGCTTGCTGAAACTTAGTTTTGAATTTATCACTAACAGGGGCCACCATTCGTGGGAAAGTGAGTCGGTTAGTTGAGTCACATAATCCAGCAGAAGAAGATGAACATGAAGAAGACCCCTATCACGCCATCATTGTGGTTCCGTACACCGTTGTCCGGAAGTCGCCTCGCGGGGACCGTAGTGATAACTGCGGCTTTGCTCGGGAACTCCGGGAGGTTGTTAGCCCAGGAGGAAGGGGGAGATCGCGAAAGAGATCAGGTCGCTGAAAAAGAAGGGGATGGACTTCAAGAGAGGGAAAATCGGGAGCAGGATCGACCAGAGCGAAACCGTCCCGAGCGCGAACGTCCAGAGCGCGGACGTCCTGAAGAAAGTGGGTGAATGACGCATGATGAC
>JAUMAI010000062.1:820-2638 GCA_032116775.1 Pirellula sp.
AGACCGAGCGGAGATCGCCCCAACCCAGATCGCCCAAACCCAGAACGCCCCAACCCAGAACGCCCCAACCCAGAACGAGCTGGTCAGAGACCTGGGGGCCCGAATCGATTTGGTGGCGATCGGATGATGAACCCAGGCATGTTTCCTGGTGGATTTCCGATGGCCCCGTTGATGGTCGCTCTCGACACCGACAAAGATGGTTCGTTGTCATCAGCTGAAATCGAGAACGCATCGAAAGCGTTGCTGACACTCGATAAAGATGGTGATGGAAAATTATCGCTTGAGGAACTGCGTCCGCCGATGCCGGAAGGCTTTCGACCTGGACCGGGTGGTAGTGGGCCCGGTCCTGGAGGATTCGGTCCTGGAGGACCCGGTCCTGGAGGTTTCGGTGGAGGGATGGGCAACGAAGAGATGATGCAACGCATGTTTGCTCAGCGCGATGCGGATGGGGATGGAAAATTATCAGGTGATGAAATTCCACCTCCGATGCGAGAGCGTCTGACAATGGTTGATACCAATGGCAATGGATCGATCGAAAAAGAAGAAATGCAAGCTGCGGCACAACGTATGCGTGAGCGGATGGGAAGGCCAGGAGCCGAAGGTCGAATGCCGCAAAACCGTCGCGATGGAGAGGCTGTCCGTCCTCGACGTCCTCAAGCCGACGCGCCAGCGGAAGGTAATAAGGACGATTGAGCCAACGCACGCTCGCAATAAATAAGCGTTCAGATAGCCATAACGAAGCGGAACATCGAGCATTGTTCAAGCGAACCGGTTCGATGTTCCAAGCTTGAAACGTAATCGATTGATACGATTGTCGCTCGGAATACTCAGAGGAAAGAGCCTCTCATGTTCAAAGCTATGTCAGCTCAGAAATTGTTCCGCTCGCCCAAAGTCAGCACAGCACTATTGATTTTGTGGCTGCTCGGCAACGGGACAGGGTTGATGGGACAGGAAGAGCAGAATGCCATCAGCACTGAGCAAATTAAATTCTTTGAGACAAAAATAAGACCGGTTCTGGTCGAGAATTGTTACGGATGCCATTCTGTGGAAGGGCAAGGTGTCCGTGGTGGCTTATCTGTTGATACTCGCGAAGGTTTACAAGCTGGAGGCGAGTCTGGGCCCGCTATTGTGCCCGGTGATCTCGCAGAGAGTCTGCTGTGGAATGCGATTAACTATCAAGATTTTCGTATGCCCCCTAGAAAGCAACTTCCGACGGAAGTCATCGCAGATTTCAAACAATGGATTGAGATGGGAGCTCCTGATCCGCGCAGTGGGAGAGTTGAGCCAGTATCGTCCAGCGTGACAGATACAGATATCGAGAAAGGGAGGAACTTCTGGTCTTATAAGAAGCCTGACAAGCCGTCACCTCCAGCATTAAAGTCGCTCAAGGAATGGTGTGCCAATGAAGTAGACGAATTTGTAGCCGCAACCTTAGAGAAAGAGGGAATCGAACCGGTCAAAGATGCTGAGTCCTCAAAACTGCTGCGCCGCTTATATTTTGATTTGATAGGGCTGCCTCCCTCGCCGAGTGAGATCGAAGATTTTAATCGGGCTTTTGCTCAGCGAGGTCAGCTAGCCATCGGTGATGTTGTAGATCGCTTGCTTGAGTCATCTCGCTACGGGGAAAAGTGGGGCCGACATTGGTTGGATGTAGCACGTTATGCGGAATCAACAGGTAAGGAATTCGATACGACATTTCCACATGCTTGGCGTTATCGCGATTTTGTGATCGATTCCTTCCAAAGCGATAAGCCATATGATTATTTTATTCAGCAGCAGGTAGCTGGCGATTTACTACCTGTAGATTCCGATCAGCAG
>JAUMAI010000062.1:2648-11011 GCA_032116775.1 Pirellula sp.
CTAATCGCTACTGGTTTTCTGGCTCTGGGGCCCAAGGCTTTGTTAGAGCAAAACCCCCGTCAGTTTCAAGCTGATTTGATCGATGAGCAAATTGATACGGTAACTCGTGTGATCTTAGGGGTATCAGTAGCTTGTGCTCGTTGTCACGATCATAAATTCGATCCCATCCGACAGACGGATTACTATGCTTTAGCCGGCATATTTTCTAGCACTGAAACCTTATACGGTGGATTTCGCAGTCAACGAAACAGGCAGCCGAGTGGTTTAATCGCCTTGCCTGTCAACGATCGGCAGGAGACTGCTCAGGCGATCGCTCCGAAAGAGCTGCAGCAATTGAAACAGCAAGTCAATGAATTAGAGCAGCAACTCGTCGAAGCACGTCGACAGCAGCGTCTCGGGGCTAATCCTACTCCAAGTCAAAATCCCTCCAATGCAACCGGAAACAGAGCCGATCCAAGAAGAGCATTTCTCAATGCGGCTGCGATCGAGCAACAGATAGTGGCGATCAAAGCCAGGATTTCAAGCGTTGACGCAAATGGGAAGCCAATATCGCTATGCATGGGTGTGCAAGATCGAAGCCAGATCAATAATGCACGCTTGCTCGTACGCGGCGAAATAGACAAGGCAGCTCAAGAAGTTCCTCGAGGTTTTGTTGCGTTACTTGATCCTAACAATTATCAATTGCCTTCTAGCGCAAGCGGAAGATTAGAGTTAGCGAAGTGGCTGACCAGCGAAGATAATCCGCTTACTGCTCGCGTTATGGTGAATCGGGTTTGGCAGCACCTAACGGGTCGTCCACTGGTTACCGAACCTGACAACTTTGGAATGTCTGGACCTGGAACAAAACAGCAGCTACTTCTTGATTATCTGTCAATATATTTCATGGAGAATGGCTGGTCAGTCAAAAAACTGGTGCGCCACATAGCGACTTCGCATACCTACCGACTTTCTAGTGAAGTAGCAGAAGAATTGTTTGAGAAGGATCCCGATAACGAACTTTTGGCGAGAGCTAATCGACGAAGATTGGATGCCGAAGCGATTCGAGACTCGATGTTAATGGCTTCTGGACAAATCGATTTGAAGCGTCCCAATGGCTCTTTAATCAGTCAGATGGGATTTGCTGTGGTAGGTCCCAACGGACCGGTGGCTCCTGTGATGGCAGCAGGTAATATGATGTCAGCGAACTCTGGCAATACTCAAGCGGAACGCATGCGGCTGGCTGCTCGAATGATGGCGGCTGGACGTCCGAATCCAGTTGAGTCTCCAGCGTATTATCGATCGGTTTACTTGCCAATCGCACGAGGTTTACTGCCTCGCTCATTGGCCGTATTTGACTTCGCCGAACCGAGCATGGTGGTGCCTATTCGAGAGGTCTCTAGCACAGCAGAACAAGCGTTGTTCATGCTCAATAATGATTTCGTGATGCAGCAAGGTGAGGCTATTGCTCGGCGATTGCTCAAAGCCGAAACAAAGCCTGCTGAGAGAGTCAAGGATCTGTTTATGCTCACTTTAGGACGGCAGCCTTCGGCGGATGAGCTGCAATCGAGCATTGGATTTGTCAATGATGCGGCCGAAATGATCAAGGGAAGCAGTCGAGCTGAACGGCAATTTGCGGGCTGGAGCCAGTTGTGTCAGGCGATGCTCGCGACGGCTGAGTTTCGTTGGGTGGACTAAGTCATTTAAGAGTCTCACAAGTGGGAAGTAAGATGCGCGGTAACATTACTTGGTTCAGTCGTCGACAGATGTTGAAAACTGCATCAGCAGGTTTCGGGTATTTAGCTTTGGCTGGTCTGGTGGGATCGCAATCACCATTACAAGCTGATGAGTCATCTGGTAATCCGTTGGGCCCAAAATCGCCTCATTTTCCAGCTAAGGCTAAGAGAGTGATTTTTCTTTGTATGCAAGGTGGCCCATCTCACGTTGACACCTTTGATTACAAGCCAAAGTTAGTAACGGCAGATGGAAAAGGGATGCGGGGTCCCAATAGTCGCCTGATGCCGTCTCCTTGGAAGTTTAATCAATGCGGAAAGAGTGGACTCTGGATCTCTGAAGTCCTTCCTGAGATCTCGAAAATGGCAGATCAACTCTGCTTGATTCGCAGCATGCATTGCGACCAGCCTGTGCATGCGCGAGCGATGACACAAATGCATACCGGCAACGCCCAATTCGTCCGACCGTCCGTCGGTGCGTGGACGCTATACGGACTTGGATCCGAGAATGACAGCTTGCCTGGGTTTGTTGCACTAAACCCGCCAGCTGCTTCAGCCACTAATTTTGGAAGTGCATTTTTACCAGCCGTTTATCAAGGTACAAAGGTGGGACGGTCGCAACAGCGAGGTCCTGCTCGCTTGGGACAGGCAGGTGCTGAGCAAGATCAAGTGCCCGACTTGAGCAACGGAAAGCTTACGAAAGAACAGCAGCGACGGCAGTTGCAATTCATCCAGAGTATGAACCGTAAACAGCTCGAGCAATATCGTCAGGCAAACGAAGTTGATAATAGCGGGATCGAAGGGATTATCGAGTCCTACGAACTCGCGTTCCGGATGCAAGATAAACTGCCCGAACTAATGGATATCTCCCGCGAAAATCAAAAGACGCTGCAAATGTATGGAATAGGGGAAGCTGATACCGATGCATTCGGCCGGCAGTGTCTGCTCGCCAGAAGATTCGCTGAAGCTGGCGTGAGATTCATCGAGCTGACGCACGGCAATTGGGATCATCACCAGCGTTTGAGAACAGACTTGCCTGAAAAATGTCGCGAAATTGACAAGCCGATTGCTGGGTTACTTCGTGACCTTCAGGCCCGAGGTATGCTGAAAGACACGCTTGTCATTTGGGGTGGTGAATTTGGCCGTACGCCGGACGCGCAGAATGGGGATGGCCGCGACCATAATCATAAAGGATATACAACGTGGATGGCTGGCGGCGGAGTCAAGGGAGGCTTCAGTTACGGCGCCACCGATGATTACGGCTATGAGTCAGTCGACAAGAAGTGTCACATTCATGATTGGCATGCCACCATTTTACATTTGATGGGGCTGGACCATAAGAAGCTGACTTATCGGTACGCCGGACGAGATTTTCGACTAACTGACGTACATGGAAATGTCGTTGAGGATATTATCGTTTAGGGCCGTTGTGTAGAGAGTCATGCAAGTTAGCAAAGCGACGGTCAGAAGAGTTACCTTGACCGTCGCGTCCCTGAAACGTGTATAGACCAAACATCTTCTGCATTGGCTTACACGCTTGCTCAATACCGCAGGAGAATTGGGTTAGCTTTTCCCTGTCGTAGAGCAGTCGCTCTTCAAGTCAAAATTGAAGGAACTGTCGTTGCCAGAGACCGTCACTTTCAGCTTAGACTCTTTGCCGTAGCAATCAGGAATGGCTGGTCTATTGGCTGCAGTAGGTTTGGCATCTGGATCTTCCTCTTCCGCACCACTGGTGTTTTC
The DNA here is from genome assembly GCA_032116775.1 of Pirellula sp. GTDB lineage: Bacteria > Planctomycetota > Planctomycetia > Pirellulales > Pirellulaceae > JAFLCP01. Next base: position 6,098 of record JAUMAI010000062.1, read on the forward strand.
TTTTGCCGGAACTCCAGCTTTAAAACGTACGGTCTTTTCTCCCGGTACGATTCCGCTTTTGCGGGAATCAAACATCAGCTTGTAGTTTCCATTGGAATCGGTGACTCCACTAGAGTAGAGAAATTCTGACTCCTCAAAGATCACGGTACAATTTGACAGCGGTTGACCATCGAGTGTAACTCGTCCACTGATATCGACTAAACCAAGTTTTTCGTACTCTGGCTGCAGTTGATCACGGCAGCCAAAACTCGCGGTTATCGGAGAGGCAATAACAGCTAAAACAAGCAAGCGGAATAAGAACAGTTTTTGGTTATTTAGGCTGAAAATCATTTGCGAAAAAAATGAAGGTATATTTTTTAAAAGTGAGGGATAAATCGTAACACGGAAAATGTAATTCAATGCGACTTGAGCTGTCTTAGTTGCTGTCTAGATTGGCAACTTCTCCCATGTTGCGAGACCCGAGCGCGCGATACACATTTTGATTGATGCTGTCGGATAGAAATGTGACGCTGCCGTCGCCCATGACCATCATCGCTCCACCGACATGGTAGCTGCCGAATGAAAGTTCCATTAATTGACCGGAAATGCCTGGGTGCTTTATTTGTGCGTTTAACGGAGCAAACGTACTGCCAACCGCTTCGGAAAACTCAGTTCCACCAGTTCCGCCGTTGCACGCGCAGGGATCGGCCTGTGGCGAGCCAATGATCCAAAAGTCCATACCTTGACCATCCTTAACGAAATCGGGATCGGTATGAGATTCGCCAATGAAAATTGTGTTGGAAAGGCCATCAGTAACATCGGCAAAACGGGTTTTGCTGCAGGCAAAAAAGACGCCATCCAGGTCAAGCATTTCCAAGCTTTTGGTATTGGCGATTGGGAGCGTACTAGTATCGTCCGAGGATATGTTACTACCCGCATTACCGCGATAGCTTGCAGGGACACGACGAGTAATGCCGTTGTAGTCCATGTACTCAGGAAGTGGCATACTGGGGCAACGAAAGGTGGAGACGACAGTTTCGCAAGCACGTGTGTTTGCGCTGCCAGAATCCCAATTGCCCGGTCCCGACTCGCGGAAGATGAGGGTATTGTAGAGATTGGTTTGCTCCATGTATGGAAGCGTCATCGCGCTCCATAGCGTACCGTGAGTATTCCAGCCGAATGGCATTTTCTTAACAGCCGACTCGTAGTTATGTAGGGCTAAGCCGATCTGTCGCATGTTATTACTGCAACTCATTCGTCGAGCTGCTTCACGGGCCGCTTGTACAGCCGGCAGAAGCAGGCCGACAAGGATCCCAATAATTGCGATAACCACCAGTAGTTCGACTAGAGTGAAGCCACTTCGACGATAATTCTTCATGAATAAACCTCAGTAAGAAACTTAGGCGAATGTGAAACTCGCGAGTTTGATATCTGTGTCTGATTCAAACGAAAAACGCCGCAGTTGTTAAGCGCTAGAGCGGCGATTGAAACGAAATTCATGAATTCCTAATAGAGAGTCGGCTAAGGTTTGGATCCTTTAAAACTTAGCCTTGGCGATGCGATTACTCATCGATATCGACGGCATGCTGTTTAAGGTCTTCCAGGTCAATAAACTCAAGCGTCGAGATATGAGTGCCTTGTAGATGGACTTTGGGGGCCATGCCTGCTTCGAAGGCTTCTTTCCACCGTAGGGCGCACAGACACCAGCGATCGCCTTCCTTTAGGCCAGGGAATTGATACATCAGATTGGGCGTGCTGAGGTCATTTCCTCGAGACTTAGAGAACGCGAGAAATTTTTCGGTCATCACCGCACAGACTAGATGCAAACCAACATCTTCTGCACCTGTATTGCAACAGCCATCTCGGTAAAAACCGGTAAGCGGATCGAAGCTGCAGGAAGTCAGAGGGGTGCCTAAAACATTGCGTGCAGCCATGGTGGGAGCCTGTTGATTGCGTGAGTGAGCCGAAGTTATGAACAATTTGCCGTGGTACAACCTATTACTCTGTAGTAGCAAGGGAACCACTAAGGACTGGGGATTGTAGCGGTTGAGTGGCCGCTAATTCAAATATGCCTAATTTAGGTGGGGTTGGTTATTTAAAACAGGGGTGATGAGCGAGTTGCCAAAAGGCTACAATTTGATCGAGTGAAACCGGTTCAGCTTCGCGAGCCGAACAGAAACCGAATCACGGCTTTTTTTCCCACCTTAACACATATGGATCTTACACCTATGAGCAGCGCAGCTCCCCTCGATCCAGCTCTGCAGACCAAAGTCCAAGATGCCAAGTCGTTGTTGGATCAGCACACCTACGAAACTGTGCAGTGGCATTTTCATGATTCAACTGGATCGCCTTTTTGGCTGGCCAAGAAAGCGGAATTGAAATTTGATCCATTGAAAGAGGTACAGGGGTTCGACGATTTGAAAAAATTTCCACTCTTCGAAGACGATTGGCTTCGAGGTGGGCCGGTACGTCGCTGGTTGCCCAAGGGTTTGGAGGGTAAACCTGCTTACGTTTTTGAGACCGGTGGAACGACTGGGGTTCCAAAGAGTCGAGTGGTCGTTGATGATTTTCGTATCGACTATGAATTATTCAGTCACACCCTTCCCGATCAGTATTTTCCGAAAGGTGCTAACTGGTTGATGCTGGGTCCTTCCGGGCCGCGGCGTTTGCGGTTGGCAGTTGAGCATCTCTGCCAGTATCGTGGCGGAATCTGCTTCTGTATCGATTTGGATCCTCGGTGGGTCATCAAGTTGATCAAGAAAGGTTGGATGGAGCATCTGGAAGAGTACAAAAAGCATTGCATCGATCAGGCGGTGACGATCCTCACTGCCGGTCATGACATCAAGTGTATGTTCGCGACACCGAAGTTGCTGGAAGCTCTGGCTTACGCACTGGCTGAGAAGGGAACCAGCCTGCCTGAGATTGGAATCACCGGTATCTTTTCGGGTGGAACGGAGTTTACCCCTCAGTGGACACGATTTTGCGTGGAAGAATTTTTCGGTGGTCCGCCAGAAGAGAGCGGTGTTTATATGACACCGACTTACGGTAACACTCTGATGGGCTTGGCCTGCAGCAAGCCGGTGACCGCTGCCGATGGTTATAAGATTTCTTACTATGCTCCTCAGCCTCGAGCAGTTGTTGAGTTGGTCGATTTCGACGATCCGCACAAGGTCGTTGGTTACGGCGAGTCTGGGCGTGTTAAGCTTTACACGATGACGAAAGAGTTTTTCGTACCTGGGTTTTTAGAGCGTGACGAGGGTGAACGCGAAATGCCTTTTGACAAGTATCCATGGGATGGCGTTAGTGGCGTGCGTCCATGGCGAGGCATCGCGGCTTCAACAACCGTGGGCGTTTACTAATAGGGCTGTTTGGAAAGAGAGAAAATAAAAATGTTGCAGATTCCCGCACTTCGATGGGGCAAGCCCTACCAGTCTCTTGAATCGCAAGACATCGTTCACTTTGACACCGGCGAGCCAATTGCAAAATTGGCTCAGGTGAATGGTGGCATGCTGCAGATGGATATGAGAAAGGCCGATCGCGCTCGTGCCGCTTTAAAGCAATTGTCGCCTGCTCAATTAATTGACTGCTGTAAAAAGGCAGCCCACTTATTCGAGCATGGCACTTTGCCGATGGGTGATGGCAAGCAGACGGTTGATGACTTTGTCCATCAACAGTCCGCAAGCACCGGTTTGCCGGAGCATATGTGTCGAATGAACATGAAGAAAAATGCCTTCGTGTTGTCGAACATGGACAAAATCCTCGACGCGCTAACTCGCGGCTTAAATCTGGAGATCTTCAGTCGCGGCTATGGCGAAGAAGGTCGGGGAGTGATTGTGAGCTATCAGTGCCAATCTCCGATATTGGCGGCGGTACTCCCCAATAACTCGCCCGGTGTTCATACGCTTTGGCTGCCTGCTGTTGCCTTGCAAGTTGGTTTGGTATTGAAGCCAGGTTCGCAAGAGCCCTGGACTCCCTATCGCATGATTGCATCGTTCATCGAAGCTGGTATGCCAGCAGAAGCCTTCGGCTTGTACCCAGGTGGGCACGATGTCGGAGGTGCGCTGTTGACCAAAGCTCCGAGAGCAATGGTTTTTGGAAGCGCACAGACAGTACAGCAATACTCGGGTAATCCTCGAGTACAAGCGCACGGACCAGGATTCAGTAAAATCTTGATCGGTGACGACGTGGTGGATCATTGGGAAGACTACATCGACCTGATGGTCGAGAGTATCTTCAGCAACAGCGGTCGCGGTTGCATCAATTGCTCGGGTGTGTGGGCATCGCGGCACACCAAAGAAATTGCGTCCGCTTTGGCGGAGCGAATCGGTCCAGTTGAAGTACGTCCGCCACAAGATCCCGAAGCTGGATTGGCTGCGTTTACCAACAAGCAAATGGCGTTGGGGACTTGGGGAATGGTTCAGCAAGACTTAGCGGAGTCCGGTGTGACGGACATGACCGCTGGGTATGGTGACCGATTGGTTGAACGCGAGTTGTGCGCTTACTTGCGTCCAATGATTGTGCATTGTGATTCGCCGGAACGCGGTGTTGCGATGAAAGAGTACATGTTCCCGTTTGCGACCGTCGTGCAGTGTCCGCAGAAGGATATGATTTCCAAAATCGGTTCAACGTTGATTGGTACGGCTCTAACAAACGATCCGAAGTGGATTGCGGAACTCACCGAATCGGTGCACATCGATCGATTGAACATTGGCCCAATCCCAACCAATCGCTTGAATTGGTTGCAGCCTCACGAAGGCAATTTGATTGAGTTCTTGTTTAAGTCACGTGCTTATCAAGTAGCACCGATGCCAGTAGCAGCCAATGTCTAGTAGTTGGAGATCGTCGATCGAAATTTTAGAGGTTCTCCAATCTCGTTCTCACGATAAAACTTGATGCTGTGAAACGACCCACGAGTGATGATCACTAGTGGGTCGT
>JAUMAI010000062.1:11021-13002 GCA_032116775.1 Pirellula sp.
CCGGCATCCCTGACAGGCTTTGACTGGTGTGTGTACGCTTGTATCGCGATTGGTTCTGAGTGCGGAGTTGCGAGTTGTTGCTGAGGTGTCGTCATGGAGGAAAAGAAAAATAGTGTGCATGACGATCGAGGCGATGAATTAATTTCAGACATCAGCCGCGGCGATCAGAGGGATCTACCCGTTGCATCGGCAACTCCTCAGCAAGATGAAGCTTCTGAGTTCAAAAACCACACGGGATTAGGTGAGTCGGAGCTAGAGAAATCAATCACGGAGGCGGCAGTCACAGTGACGGCTGGTGGTGAGCAAGCCATTGGCAGCTCTGAAGTCATTAGTGTTGAACAAAATACTTCCAGTAAGGTTCGCGACAAAACTAGCAAGGGACTGCAACTAGGAACACCAATTCAGTATGTTTCTGGGGTGGGAAGTTCGCGAGCGCCTTTGCTGGGTAGGCTCGGACTGATGCGGGCCGGTGATCTTCTTTTTCATTTTCCCAGAGATTATCAAGAACCGGCCGAGCTAGTCACATTTGCCGGGATGAAAGGTGAGGCTCGTCTCTCGGTCATTGGCAAGGTCGTGGATCGCGAAATCAGACCGACCGGTAGTGGCCGAAGTATCGCCGGCGTGTTGCTGGAACTTGATGGAGGAACCGTTAGGCTTGTGTGGTTCAATCAACCATATCGTCTGGAGAAAATTGTCGATGGTATGCTGATCCAGGCGACAGGTGTTGCCAAGTTTAACGGATTTGTGTGGGAGATGACGCATCCGGAGATTTGCATCCTGGAGCCGAACGAACCATTACCACCCAACACCCCAATTCCCCTTTATGGATTAACGGAGGGGATCCAAAACAATCAATTAAGGCGTTGTATCTCAGCCGCGGTCGCTGAATTAGCGGATCAAGTTGAAGAGGTTTTGCCCGAGGCGGTGCGAAAACAAGCTAAGGTCGAAGGCGTCTCGCTCGCTCTGCAAAAAATCCACACGCCCCAGAGTCTGGCAGATGCTTTGTCTGGTAGGAAGCGTTTCATTTTTCAAGAATTGCTTGTCTTGCAATTAGCTTTAGCCCTGAGACGTCGTCAAAGATTAGCGGGCTTGGCTGCCCCTGTGTTGGAGTCTACCGGCAAAATCCATAATCGTATCTTAAGTCGATTCCCATTCGAGTTAACCACGGATCAGAAAAATGCGATCCGAGATGTCGGTCATGATATGGGACAACCAGTCCCCATGAATCGATTGATCCAAGGGGATGTCGGCAGCGGTAAGACGGTCGTCGCACAATATGCAATGTTGTTAGCGGTAGCTCATGGCTATCAAGCTGCTCTTATGGCGCCAACGGAAGTGTTAGCGCGGCAGCATGCTAAAACTCTGGCAAAAAGTCTCCAAGCTAGTCGTGTAAACATCGAGTTACTGACGGGATCCTTGAGTGGAGGAGAGCGACAGAGAGTTTTAGATTCCGTTGCGCTTGGCACGACCGATTTGGTGGTTGGGACACAAGCGTTACTGTCCGAACAAGTCGAGTTTCGAAAACTGGGTCTCGTCATTGTCGATGAGCAGCATCGCTTTGGTGTTGGGCAACGAGCCAGTTTACGAGCGGGAAATGAGACCCAGCCGCACTATCTAGTGCTGACGGCTACGCCGATTCCTCGAACTATTGCGATGACACTGTTCGGCGATTTGGATGTTTCTCTGCTTCGAGAAAAGCCACCGGGACGTACCCTCACCAAAACTTACGTTGGCCGACACGATGAAATGAAGAGTTGGTGGGAGTTTGTGCGCAGGCAATTATCTCAGGGACGTCAGGCTTATGTGGTTGCGCCACGAGTGGAGGATAATGAGCAAGAAGAGAGCCGTGGAGCAGAGTATTGGTACGATCGATTGCAGCATGAAGAGTTCAGTGATTTTAAGGTTGGATTATTGCATGGACGAATGGCGGCCAATGATAAAGAAGAAGTGCTACGGAGATTGAATGCACACGAGATCGACC
>JAUMAI010000063.1:0-5421 GCA_032116775.1 Pirellula sp.
TATTCGCGGATTCTGTTATGGGATGCAGCATTTGCACTGGTCGATTGAGACGCCAACATGCTTTACACAATACCCTTCCTTGTCTGGTTTAGCAGTTGATCGATTGGGATGGGAACCAGATTAACGTGGCGAAATCGATCGCTTGCGTGGCATCCTGGGAATCGGATCCAAGATCAACGATAAGCCTTCTCTCGCTTAAGTCATTTCTCTTTTGCTTTAAGGTGATTGCCAAACATGACCTGTAAAAGCTGTCAGACCGCGTTAGAAAACCCGCGTTCGAACGCATCCTTTGTAAATCAAATCTGCTGGTGATCAGTGAGCGTTCGACTAACCGCGGTCGAGTTTATCGGCGATTTAGCCGCTTCTGACGATTCCGCCGGTCGGCCGATGCTCGCTCCTTCAGACGCACCTCGCCAAGCTCCCAACGATGCGATCGGTTACTGCGAAGCCAGATGTCAGGCAGAAACCGATCCAACTCGTCACTCGTTACCGGCTCCCCAGCTTCGTACTGACGAAAGGCCTCGCCGCCCCGATAGTACGGCAACCCTTCATAGCACGCGCGAAGCCATCCGAATGCATCCACCCCATTCGCCTTCGCACTGCTCACCATCGAATAGTGCAACGCTGCTGCTTGACCAGCCCGTTCGTTGCCCACGAATAAGTAATTCTTCCTCCCGATCGCCGCTATCTTGCACAGCCGTTCCGAGGTGTTGTTGTCCATCGACAAATACCCCTGCTCGGTGTAGCGTCGCAACGCCTCCCATTGATTCAGCGTGTACGTCAATGCGGTCCGCACCGGACTCTTTGGAAGAATGCGATTCGATCCCAGCTCGTCATCAAGCCATGTTTTAAATCTGTCGAGGATCGGACTGGAACGCTGCTGTCGCGCCTCTGCGACCGCGGCAAAGTCTCGTTCGCCTTGCAAGCTCTTCGCCGGATAGGCCTGACGAAGCTGGTCCTCGATTTGAAATAACTGCGTGATGTAGCTTAATGCCACGTTTACCCGGTCTTGATCAAGGTCCTGTGCGTTCCACCAGTAGCGACGCGTATGCACCCAACAAGCGACCTCCTTGACGTCGCCCGGCGCGTAAATGCAATCGTAACCAGCGTAAGCATCGGCTTGTAGGTAGCCGTGATAGTCACCCAAAAAGTTTTGTGGCCCGTATCGCGTTCGGTCAAGCGTAAAGTCATACACCGCATACGGGTGCAACCAGTCTCCCAAGTAGGGCCAGAACTTTGCCTCTTTACATCCCCCGCAACCCGGTTGCAGCATCTTGATCTTAGTGTCATCGGTATGGATCACCGATGACTGCAGCAGCAAGTGCTTCATCCGCATCACCAGCGGACCGCTGAGGCTCGCCAAATCGAACAGCCAGCCGCACAGGGTGCTGCGGCGGATCGTCCAGCCGACTCGGCTGTGGATATCTTCCTGCCGATACAGCGGCATGTGATCGCCGAATTTCGATAGCGTCGTGTGGGCGGCAAGGCCAGGCGCCGGCAGCCCCTTCTCGATCGGTTGAGGAGCTTTTGGGGCGACGATCACCTGCTCCTGACAACCCTTGCAGGCATACTTCACGCGTTCATGACGAATGACTTTAAAGTACCCCGGGACGTACTCCAACTGCTCGCTCGGTTCGACCGCGAATTCTTGACGAACTTCACCACAGCATGGGCAACGACGATCCGCTTCGTTCAACTCGTACCGCTTAACTTCTCGAGGAAGGTGTGCAGGGAGCGGTCGGCGACCTGCGGCATTCCGCTGAGGTGACTGGGAATCAGGTGTGGTTGCGACTTGGTCATCTGCAGCAGCATCTTGCCCGGCACTTCTCTGTTCGAGTTCCGCGGCAAACTCCTGCAGTTCTTCCAATGAGAACAGCATCAACTGACTGGGATCGATCACTTCTTGGCGAGACCCGCGAATCTGGCGGATCAATTCCATGATTCGTCGTTCTAATGCAGAGACCTGTCGCTTCTTCTCTTCGAGCGACGCGGAATATTCCGCGATCACAGCTTCTTGCTCAGTGCGATAAGCTTCTTGTTCAGTGCGATAAGCTTCTTGTTCAGTGCGATAAGCTTCTTGTTCAGCGAGATACGAATCGTATCGGGACTTGGCTTGCTCAAGCTCTTGACGCAGTCGCAAGCTTTCGGCTTGAAGTTCTGCAGCATCCATGCCGATTTAACGCGGATGCTATAAGAAAGTACCGATCACAAGTCGGCTTTTTTTGAAAAATTTCAGGCTCTCATGACGGAGCCAAAAGGCATCAAGATAGGATACTCAAGCGGTGAGTGAAAAGCGCTTACGACGCTTGGCGTTCTGGGAGTCGATCCCCCGGAGAATCATCAACAATTCTTCGGCTCGTACCTCGACACTGTGGGAAGTGGGGTCAGCTTGCGGGACCTGATAAGTCCCTTGTTCGAGCCTGCGGTACCAGATCGCCAACCCATCTCGATCCCAGTACAGGATCTTCATCTTGTCGCGTCTTCGGTTGAAGAACAGGAACAGCTGACCGGACAGCGGATCGAGCTTAAGGCTATGGGCGACAATGGCGGCAAGTGCGTCAAACCCCTTGCGCATGTCCGTTGGCCCCAGAGCGATGAAGATGCGGGTGTCACCCTGGAGGCTGATCATGGCTGCACCTCAGTGAAGATTTCGACCACGACCTTGTTGGCGAGGCTGATCCTGACAGAGGGCGCCGTCCTGTGGCCGGTCAAAGCGTGAGTCGCCATGAGTTGCTCTGGTTCCGCGATGACCTTTAGCGGGACGATGGCGAGTTCACGGTGGTCAGCAAGACCGATCCTATTCGGCCTGCGTTCCTTGTGTACGAGGAAGGGCATAACTTCGCTCCAGCAAGTGGCGCAGCGGTTAGCCACCGCATCATAAAAAAGATCGCGAGCGAAGGCCGTAAGTTTGGAGTTGGATTCGCCATCATCAGCCAGCGACCTTCCAAACTCGATCCAGACGTAACTTGCCAGTGCAATACGCTGATCGCAATGCGACTGAAGAACCCTGATGACCAGCGTTTTATTTCCAAGACTTCGGACATGGTGAGTCAAGCTGATCTGGAAGAGCTACCAAGCTTGTCCACAGGTGAGGCGTTGATCTTTGGTCGTTCCATCGCAGCGCCACTCTTGGTCAAGATTGGACCGAAAGCACTGCAACACGGCGGAGAGTCTCCCAACGTTATTCGCGTATGGGGGCGTTTCGGTGATTGAAACCATTCGTGAGAAACTTCGCCAAGAAGCAGAATCACTCGAGATCGCAAAGCTGGTCCTGCCTTCATGGTTCTCTGAAGGGGTCGACGACTATTCTTGCGCGATTCACAGTCTTGGTTGCACTTACTTCACGAATCTCGGGAAAGAATTCGGATATCAGGCAGTCGCAGAGTATCCATGTCCACACTTCGGGCCGATGGCATTCGTTGGAAACGATGTTCGTTGCGACTCGGCTTGGTTTCGGACAGACAGTTTCAATTTGGTTGCCGCTGTGGAATTTGAACGCTACGAGGGCGTCTCCGATGCTGGAAATTTGTCGCGCAAAGTACAGAGTTTATCTCTCGCCTATCACCGAAGTGCCACGAAACCCTCGATCGCAATCCTAGCATACTGGACGAAGTTGAGCGCAGCTTTACCGGATCACGAATCACTAAGCCAGACCTTCCGTTGCGGATTTGAAACGGCAGCCAAACAAAAGGTTCCCGGCGTTTTTGATTGCGGGTTGGTGATCTATCAGATGATTCACGAGCAAGACGCACGTACCAGGAAATGGCGGATGTGGAAAATGATTGAGCGAGGGAACTCATGAGTAGCAAAAAACGCTTCTTCATACCGCGAGAGGATCGCAAGCTTGGCAACCGATACGAGCTTCTCGAACAACTTGGGGACGGTTCACACGGAACAGTCTGGCGAGCGGCTCGACTCACGGATAATCATATCGTCGCTGTTAAGATCCCACGTGAGCAAGGAGCAGCAACTGAACATTTGAGAGAGGGGACGCCACTGATAGGCTTAGAGCCTCATCCAAATGTTGTGAGCGTCTATTGGATGGACTGGGTGCCTCCGACCAGAGACTTCTTTGCGATCGAGATGGAGTACTTCCCCAGCAATACACTGGCGGAGTTGTTGGGCAACGGAAAATCGGGCTTTGTATCGAGCTACTCGAAACTGTTGGGATTGTTTGAAGATGTGCTGACCGGCGTCGCCTACTTACATGCACTGGGAATGTGTCATGGCGACATCAAGCCACACAACATACTGGTGTCTGGCGACACGGCAAAAATCACCGATTTCGGCAGCAGTGTCTGGCCAGAGGACATCTACGCTAGAACCCGAGAGAACGGCGGAACAATTCTCTATTCCGCTCCCGAGTTGGCGTCAACCCTGCGCCGCGGGAAGACCATGGACGAGCTTTTCAGCGGTGACATCTATAGCCTTGGCGTTTTGCTGTATCACATGGTGACGGGTGACCTTCCGCACGACACGCCTTACCAAGTGGTTAACCATTCGCCTTTTCCTCGTCCGCGTGAAGTGAACACTTCGGTGTGCCCGGCTGTTGAGGACGTGATTCTGCGATGCTTGGCTCATAGCCCAAGTGACCGATTTCAATCTGTCGATGATCTCATCGTAGCGGCGCGGCGAGCGAAGCAAGCGCAGATAGCTTACATACCGGAGAGGATGATCTCTGCGCCGCGTGAGCGAGCGATTGACTGGTCATCGGATGTGGTTGAGTACCTTGAGCAGTCTGATTACGCCAGAGCAGAGCACGTTGCCCGTGAGGAGTTCCAACAAACTAAAAACCCTCACGCTTTCGTGATCATGGTCAACGCTGCGATGCGAGCGGGACGCTATTTCGATGCGTTAGCGATGATGGATACGCACGCTGATGTTATCGATCAAGTGACGTCAGCACAGTCGGATCTGCATTTCGCACGACTTAAGGCACTGCTTGAGACTCGCCAAGTCGGTTTGGCGGAGAAGTTGCTAACCGAGCTGATTGTTCGCTATGGCGAAACGCCAGACCTGTTGTTTAAGAAAGCTTCAATCCTCGGGATGCAGGCAAGCTATGAAGAGGCTTGCGAGATATTGTTACGACTCAACCGTGACTTTCCCAGCCGGGCTGCGATTCTGCGCCGACTCGTTATTGTTCACGAGCAACTACGCGATGTGCAGCGTGCAGCGGCGTTTCTGAAAGCTTACCAAAAGGTCGCCGGCGAAGATCTCTGGTCAGTAGAAACTCGTGCGCGTTACCAGTTGATAGGTGTGAGATGACAGGCGACAGCTCCGGTAAAGACATCGAACGGAAACTCCTTTCCGAGGTGGAGCTTTAATCAGGTTGGCCGCATTTCTTTCGATGGTTCTTTCGTTGCAAAAGCTAATGAAGCATGGCAAAAGCCTTGGGCCTCGCATCCGGGAATTGATTGCGGT
>JAUMAI010000064.1:0-4864 GCA_032116775.1 Pirellula sp.
TTGTGGCGGCATGATCGCGTGATGTCCCTGGCAACGGTTGAGCAGCAACTAGCGCTATTGCTGCTAGAGCGCAATCAACCCAAAACCAGTAGTCGCGTCATTAAAACCCTATTAGGAAGCAACCCAGTCGCCATAGGCTGGAATCTCCTGGCAGACCGCCTGCGCGAGCGTCGCTGGAATGAAGCTATTGAGCAATCATTACAACAATCGGCGACAGAGGGAGCGTCACACGATATGGTCTACCGGATGGCTCGTTGCCACACCGATGGCCTCGCCGTTACCGATCGACAAGGTCTCATTCGATATAGTAATCCAGCCTGGTCTAACCTTATGGACCTTGAAGATCAGGATAGTTGTATTGGACAGTCCATATATGATCATCTGAAATTGAGCGCTAGAGAGGGTGGCTTCGACATTCACAATAGGCTCCAAACTTCATCTAGTCCTCAAAAGCATTTCATCAAACTCGGTAGAACGATTTCTGATGGGGTCTGGCGTTTAGCACGTATTCCTCTAGATGGTCGCGCACATGACACCGAGGCTTTCGTGTGGATTCTACGAGACCATACACAACAAGCGTTGGCCGAAGAAGCTCGCGATCGTTTCGTCGGTGCAGCAACCCATGAGTTACGTACGCCTCTAGCGAACATCCTCGCATATGCCGATACCTTGGCAAGTGCGACCATGTCAGCGGATACACAGCGTGAGTTTTTCAACACAATTTCATCCGAAGCTCAGCGATTGAATCGATTGCTCGACCAGCTTCTAAATCTGCAACAGATGGAGGCGGGGGCCCTAACACTAGACCGGTCTCCATGCGACCTACTGCGAGTTGTAGAAGAAGCCTTTAACCACATTAAGCCGCTGGCCGAAGCTAGATCACTTCGATTAGAACGCAAAACGCCCCCCAATCTTCCACCTCTGCAACTCGATAAGGAAAAAATCGTATCGCTGCTGATCAACTTATTAGGGAATGCAGTGAAATATACCCTTCCCGGCGGCGAGATTCGTTTACTTGTTGAATCCCAAGCCGACGAGATTTGCATACACGTGGAAGATACCGGTATTGGTATTCCTCCCGAAGATCAAGCCAGGATATTTGAACGCTTCTATCGATGCCAGGACGAAAGAACCGCCGACCAAGTCGGTAATGGCCTCGGTCTAGCACTCGCTCGTGAAGTCGCTCTGCTGCATGGCGGCGACTTAACCGTGCAAAGCCAACCGAACCGAGGCTCTTGCTTCACCTTGCATCTTCCAAACGCATCCTGCCGCTAACACTGGAGTAGGTTATGGTGACTGCCTTTGGATCCATCGATGTTGTAAAAGCTCCACCAACCCTCAGCGCGGCTAATTGCGATGAGTTGGCCAATGCGCTTCGCTCTAATATCTCCCGGCATCGGGTTCATATCGTTTTGGACATGAGCAGCACTGCTTTGATGGACTCCCAAGGCCTTGAGATGCTGCTGGATCACAATGAAGCATGCCTTCGCCGAGGTGGGGAGATCGTTTTGGCAAACCCAACACCACTATGTGCCGAAATACTAGATCTTACCGGCGTTGATCGCAAACTGAACTGCCACCAGGATCTGCGCAGTGCTCTGGGGAGCTTTGCCAAATGAGTAGTGTTATCACCCCACCGCTACCTAAGCCCAGTAACACATTTACAAAGTTACCGCTTGGTGAACGTCTCGTGCGCGAAGGTATCATCAGCGCCTCGATGCTCGAACAGGCACTCCGAGAGCAGTCGACTACGGGTCGACGTCTGGGCGAAACTCTTATCGCCCTGGGACTAGCCGGCGAGAACGAACTACTTCCCCTGATGGCCGAAGGACTTGGCTATAAGGCGGCACGCCTACGCGAAGGCCTCATCGATCCTGCTGTTGTGCAGATAATCCCACAAGCTCTCGCTGTGCATTACAACTGTCTGGCGCTTTTCAAAGTGCGAGACGAACTTACGGTCGCGATGGTAGACCCTCAAAACCTCGAGGCGATCGACCATTTGCAAAGAGTTACTAAGCTTACAATCCGGCCAGTACTAGTCCTGCACAGCGCCCTACAACGCCTGCTGAAGCGGTCCTACGAAGCGGATTTTTCTGTAGATAAGATTACTGCTGACTTCGATGAAAAGGATATTCAATTAGGCGACGAAAATGATATTTTCAGTATCGACCAAGTTGAAATCATGTCTGAAGGAAGTCCGGTCGTTAATCTGGTCAACTACCTACTGCTTCAAGGTGTTCGACAATCCGCCAGCGATATTCACATAGAACCAGGTCTTAATAATTGCTTGGTACGCTTTCGTGTTGATGGACAACTTCGCGAAGTACTTAGGCCTCGCCCTGAAATCCACACCGCCGCCGTATCTCGTATCAAAGTGATGGCGAAGATGGATATCGCCGAACAACGCAAGGCACAGGATGGACGTTTCCACGCTCGCATAGACAATCGCACCGTCGATTTCCGCGTTTCAACCCTTCCCACAGTACAAGGCGAAAAGGTTGTTATGCGTATTCTGGATCGCGCAAGCATTTCCTTCGATCTCGACCGACTTGGTGTACCCGATGATCAATTGAATCGTCTCAAGAATATATTGAGACGCCCCCATGGACTGGTGTTGGTTACCGGCCCAACAGGTAGTGGTAAAACGACCACTCTCTACTCATCTGTCGAGATGATCAAGAGCGTTGCCCGAAATATTATTACCGTTGAAGATCCCGTTGAGTATCAATTGGAGTTGATCAATCAGGTACAAGTCCAAGCAGCCCGCAATATGACTTTTGCCAGCGCGCTGCGCAGCATTCTCCGCCAGGACCCAGACGTTATTTTGGTCGGTGAAATCCGTGACGTTGAGACGGCTGAGACAGCCATCCAGGCTGCACTTACCGGTCACTTAGTTCTTAGCACACTTCACACGAATGATACCGCGTCCACAATCACACGCTTGGTGGATATGGGAATCGCGCCGTTCAAAATATCAGCTGCACTCGTGGGAATCATTGCTCAGCGACTCGTACGACGCATTTGCAATAACTGCAAGACAACTCACTTTCCCTCCGCTGACATGCTCAAAATGGTTGGCTATGGCGACCGCACGAGACAGCAGTTTTCGCGAGGCCAAGGATGTCCACAATGCCACGATACAGGTTTCCGAGGTCGCCGCGGTATCTACGAGATACTAGATGTGAACCATCGTGTTCGTCAACTTATACAAGATAATGCACCTCTCGATGATATCCGTGCGGAACTGACTGTCCAAGGTGGTGGATCACTTCTCGACGAAGCGTTACGTATGGCGGACGATGGCCAAACCTCACTGGATGAAGTTATTCGCGTTGCACACTTCGACTAATCATTGACTCACACGGATACCGATTGGCATGTTTGACACCGCGACACCCTCGATGCATAGCCCATCAGGCAAACCAAAACCTCCTATCCCATATCAACCCTGGGAAAAAAACGCCGCCACTTCGAAAGCCAATAATAATGCCGCTGTGAACATCAATCCGCCTTCGGCCATAAGTTCACAATCCTTTCCGATCGCAAGTAGCGCACCTAAGGGCCAGGCATTATTCTCAAGCAAGAAACAGCAACTCCTTAGCGTCACAAAGCAACTTGCAATCCTGGTAGAAACCGGTGTCGATATTGCAGAAGCTATCGCTGTTATATGCGATCAACTGCAAGAAGGCGTTATCAAAAACGCCTGGCAATCCATTCAAAATGACATCAGTTCTGGTAAATCGCTTTCGTTCGCATTGAGCCAACAGAAGAATTTGCTGGGCGCTGAGTACACAGTCAGCCTTTCTGCCGGTGAAGCCTCCGGTCGACTAGCCGAGGTATTGAAGGCGTCCGCCGAGAAACTAGAACGCGATCTGGCCCTACAATGGTCGACAAGATCTGCCCTTGCATACCCTTGCGTACTATGTGTAGTAGCCTTTGCCGTGATTAACAGCCTTATTTGGTTTGTGCTCCCACAGTTTGAAAAAGTATTCGATAACATGGGTTTTAGCCCACCCTGGATCACCCAAGTCCTGCTTGAAGGAGCGAGCACGATTCGTAGCTATTACCCGACACTCACGTTGTTTGCTTGTGCCCTGATCGGCATTATTTACTACTCATGGAATAATCCTCGATTCAGCATAATACGCGACAAATTTCTTTGTCGCTTGCCGGTGATCGGCAAATCCTATCGTTATCTTGCGACCAGTGGCTTTCTACTACTATGCGGCAACACACTTCGGCATGGTGTTCCGCTGCTTGAATCGCTGCAACTCTGCGCCCGTGCTACCTCAAGCCCAATTCTTAGAGAGATTTTACGAGAGACAGAACAGCAGGTACTTGTGGGGCAAAGCCTCAGTCATACTCTGGCGAGATCGCCATTCTTCCCACCTGGCACTGGCTCCATGATCACCATGGCGGAGAAATCGGGCAGCCTGGACAAAGTGATGATTACCACCGGCGAGTTCTTTGAGAAGGAAGGTGTGCAAAGTCTTCAACAGGCGCTGAAATTACTCGAACCCATTCTGATCGTCATTATGGGTGCTCTGGTTGCATTGGTTATAGCATCTGTAATGCTTCCGATGATGGACGCCAACTCAGCGATTCGATAGTCGACCGATTCATACGGTATTCATGACCTATGATTCCCAAACGGATTTTGCCGCAAGCAAGGGCAACACACCAAGGCTTTCCCCTTTGAAGCCAACGCGATCCTCATTGGCACCACTATGTCCACTGCAAGCCCTTTTACAGTACCCAAACGCTCTCATGCCAACTCCAACGGGTGGCTGGGAATTGATTTTGGCAGTGCAGCTATAAAGGTGGTGCAACTCAGACGGCGACGAAGACAACTCGAGTGTTCACA
>JAUMAI010000065.1:0-5290 GCA_032116775.1 Pirellula sp.
CTCAAGCAGCAGCGAATTGAACGTCCTAAATACTGACACGGTGATGAAACAAAAAACACCCACTGAAATACAGTGGGTGTTTTTTTATTGACCGAAATCTTTTTACCGGACGCAGCGGTAATGATGTTCGCGACTCAGCTTCCCAAATCACCGAACAACGGGGTCGACAAATATCGTTCCCCTAGGGAACACATGATCGTTACGATTCGCTTTCCTTTAAATTCGGGACGAGCCGCCACTTGAGCTGCTGCCCACATATTGGCACCGCTACTGATTCCGGCCATGATGCCTTCCTCTTTGGCCAAACGGCGTCCCCAGGCAAAAGCATCTTCATCATCCACGGTGATAACTTCATCTAAGATCGAAGTATCCAAGTTTTTCGGAACGAAACCAGCTCCGATACCCTGAATTCGATGGCGGCCTGGCTGTCCACCACTGATCACTGGACTATGCTTCGGTTCAACCGCAATCACCTTGAAGTTAGGATTCAGCTTTTTGAGATATCGACCAACTCCCGTAATTGTTCCACCAGTCCCAACACCAGCCACTATGGCATCGATGTTGTGTCCACTATCTTCCCAAATCTCTGGGCCGGTGGTCTTTTCATGGATAGCTGGGTTAGCTGGATTTTCAAATTGCTGAGGCATCCAACCATCTGGATCTTGCTGCACCATTTCGTGAGCTCGAGCAATGGCCCCTTTCATACCTTCGGCAGCTGGCGTGAGAACTAAATTGGCACCCAAACCTCGCAACAAAGCTCTTCGTTCAACCGACATTGATTCTGGCATAGTCAAAGTCAGCTTATAACCTTTGGCAGCGCACACAAAGGCTAAAGCAATACCAGTGTTACCGCTGGTTGGCTCAATGACATGGGTTGTTGGCTTCAGCTTTCCGTCGCGTTCACCCGCTTCAATCATGGCAACCCCGATACGATCTTTAACGCTATTCAGGGGTTGAAAAAACTCGCACTTAGCGAACACAGTAGCCTGTCCGGCTGGTACTAAGCGATTGATGCGAATCATCGGCGTGTTGCCAATCGTCTTAGTTACTTCGTCAAATGTTTGGCCTCTTGGCATGTTCTCATTCCCGCACCGCGAAAACCACGAATCCGCCCGGCATGTAACAGAATTAGGTGGGTTCGCCCCACTTTTTGCCGGATCATTAAAAAGTCAGTGTAGCGAGCCCTCGCCGTCGATGCCATGCCACAAAAAAACCCACCTCAGGCCGCAGCTTGAAGTGGGTTGTAATTATCACGGCTTTACCCAGTAAGTTTACTGGGCAGCCCCAGGCAAGTCCTAGTTAGCCCCGGGACCAGTCTCCGGTGGGACTAGTACTCTCGGGTCGTTACCAGACCAGGCTGTGGCACGGGGTATTTACCTTCCGCATCCGCCTGGAGAGGAGCTGGACTATCCAATGTCAATTGCTCAATTCCAGGAGCAAATTCATGCTCGCAATTCAACATGTCATCGTAAGTCACAACTTGGCCAGTATGAGCAGCCATGCGGCCCATCGAGGTTACCACGCTAGCCATCACGCCACGCTCAACTTCGTTGTAGGGCTTATCTTCTCGAATAGCGGTAATCAAATGGTTCCATTCTTCTTGATATGGGTTGGGTTCGTTCGGACCATATTGCCAAACAATATTCTTGTTGGTCATTTTTTGGCTACCGTAGATGCGGCAGCGAGCTGGGGTATGAGCAGCGGTCGAGATGACTGCTGAGCCCTTAGTACCGTGAGCGTAGCTCGCGAATTCATCATGGCAACCCGGAATCGTTCGGCCTTGCAAATCCATCTTTGTTCCATCCGCAAAAGTATATTCAACGGAGTAGGTATCAAAGTTTTGATCAACACAATTGTTGCGGTAGTGCCGTCCTCCGGATGCCTTAGCCTCAACTGGCCAAGCGTCCTTCATCCAGCAACACTCATCGATATTGTGGATCAAGAAATCGCTGAAACCACCACCACTGGCCCACAAGAACCCATGGAATCGGTTAATCTGGTAGAGCAATTCGCTCATGTTGGCGGGCTTCTTTTCCGTAGCTGCTGACCCAGTTGGGCCAGCCATACGATACGCACGCATCAACAGAATATCGCCGATCTGGCCATCTTTGATTCGGTCATAAAGCTCTCGTCGAGCGGCACAGTGTCGGCACATGAGGCCAACCCCAACCTTCAAATTCTTTTCTTGAGAAAGCTTAGCCAACTCGAGCATGCGACGACTGGTAGGACCGTCGACCGTTACTGGTTTTTCCATGAACACGTTGAGCCCGCGCTCAATGGCATACTTGAATTGCACCCAACGAAACGCCGGAGGTGTCGCCATGATCACCACGTCACCTGGACGCAAGCAATCCATCGCTTTCTTGTATCCGTCAAAACCAATAAACTTTCGCTCTTCAGGCACATCAACCTGAGCCTTGTGCTGTCCGGCCAATGCTTCGTAACTGCTCTTCAATTTGAAATCAAAAACGTCGGCCATGGCAACCAACTTGATTGGCCCTTGATTGGGCACTGATAAAGCGTTGGACCCTGCACCCGTCCCACGACCACCGCAGCCAACCAAAGCAACTTGGATTTCATTGTTTTCTGCAGCATGCACCATCGGTCGAGCCCCTGCTACCAAAGTAGTTGCAGCAGCTAGTGCGCTAGTGTTCCGCATAAAGGAACGACGATCTGTGGAATGATTACTCTCTTGATGTGACATAATAACGAGTCCTTTGTGAATAGCGGCCTGATGAGCCGACTGCAAGGAAGGAAACAAGGGAGGGAGAATAACAACTTAAAACAATCAAGGCTAATACAAGTCAGATTACTTTTCAGTGATCTTCTTTGGGCTTAGGACGATCAACTTGTACGGGTTCACTTTTATCCCATTTGGTCGTAATTTCTTCAGCGGAAGGTACATTCAATGGACGTACTATTCGGAAGCCGACATGCAACGCATCGGTCAAATACCAAATGCTTACAGGCTCTTGTGGATCCTGCGCAATCCAATCTTCGGTGGACCCTTCACGAGCCGCACTTCTTAATTGCTCGGGATCCTGGTCCCAGCCACCCCCGCGTACCACTCGCGGATAAAGTGTCATCGGAATCTCTAGAGGATCTTTAATCGCTCCCTCTGCGGCTGGATAACCATCGGGCGTATGTTGATCTAGAACCCACTCAGCAACATTTCCATGCATATCATGCAAGCCCCAAGGATTGGGCTTCTTGCGTCCTATCTTGGCATAGCCATCTTCGGTGTTTCCTGAATACCACGCATATTCATCTAACATCTCCGGATCGTCACCGAAAGAGTAAGCCGTGGTCGTGCCAGCGCGGCATGCATATTCCCATTCCGCTTCGGTAGGCAAACGATAGTAACGCCCCGTTTTAGCAGATAGCCATTTACAAAATGTTCGAGCCGAGTGCTGGGTCATACAAACAGCAGGAAATCCTCGCTTCCCCATTCCAAACGTCATATCGGTATAGGGCTTGGTAGGTTGGCTTACTTGGAAAACATCAGCTAATTTATCGCGTGGTGTCGGTTCGCGATTAGCGACTTGCCGCCGAAAAATATCGAGATCAGACATCCAAATATCATAGGCGTCCCAAGTGATTTCAAATTTAGCCATCCAAAACGGCGAAACCTCAACCTCGCGCTGTGGTCCTTCATCCTCATTGCGATTTTCTTCGCTGTCGGGACTACCCAGCTTGAACTTGCCACCTTTGATCGGCAGCATTTCAATGGTAACGTCCGAGTCTTCAATCACTTCCTTGTAAATCTTCATCTCCGCTTCCGTCGAAGCCTCGACATCAGGCACCTTAACCGGCGGCAGTTCTTCACCCCGGACCAGATTCTCTGACGCGCACCACAACGCCACGCAGGTAACGATCCCAACGCAGTATCTTCCGATCGAATTCCGATCCAAACGGAAAAACTCAGTAACAGACATCTCTTTCCAACTTTCCAGGCAGGCTAGGGGACAGAATGAGCTTTTAACCTCTCCAAATACAATGACTGATCGCGGCGTGATTTGCAATTCCACCCCCACCGACAAATAACGGTGCATTTTCTACCTTTAGGTAACCGATTCAATCGACTACCCTCGGATTTCGACCATAATGAAGGCTGCTCTCGAACTTGGCCAACGGCCCCGGTGCGTCAAAAAGCCATCAGGAAGTGCTCAGAGGATCTCTCTTGAACGTCTTAACCACTCACTCTCGAATTACACGCTCTCGAATTACACGCTCTCGAATTACAGGGGCTTTAACCGCACGGTCTTTAATCACAAGTTGTTCCGTTTTTATCTTTTTCGCAGGCTGCCTTGCTTGGCCCGCGTGGTCACAAGATCGCTCGAATCCGAATCAGACAGATACGCCGCCGGTCGACAACCGAGCAGCGGGTTCAACGAATGTACAGGGTTACGAACAGACATTCCCTTCGATGGGAACCCTCATAACGATTCAAGCTTTCTCTCACGATGCCGAATTGATTAAAGCCAGTTTCGCTAAAGCTGAATCAGAAATCGAACGACTCGTGGCGATGATGAGCGACTACGATACCGATAGCGAACTGTCTCGACTTAATGCGACCGCGGGTACTGACCAATGGGTTCAGGTCTCTCCGGAATTGTGGGAAGTTCTTGAAATCTCCGACCACTGGCATCGAATCAGCCAAGGTGGCTTTGACCCAAGCATCGGCGCTCTGACTCGATTGTGGCGAAAGGCACGTCGCCAACGCTCGATTCCCTCTGCAAATGAAGTCAGCTCTGCATTAGCTCGCTGTGGTTGGCAATACGTTGAAAGAGATGCTGCGAAACGGGCAGTCCGTCTAAATCGCAAAGAGATGTATCTCGACTTGGGTGCGATCGCCAAAGGTTACATCGTCGACAAGGCTTTCATGATCTTGAAAGCTGATGGTTTACCGCAAGCGATGGTGAATGCGGGAGGAAATTTGCGATGCGGAGAAGCTCCTCCCGATAGCTTAGGCTGGAGAATCGAGATAAGTTCACTCGGCCCCAATGAGCCTCCCATCCGTCGTATTATGCTCAAGAATTGCGCTGTCTCCACTTCGGGCGACCTGTGGCAGTTCAGCGTTATCGATGGAAAAAGACGGAGCCATATCATCGATCCGAGAACGGGCTGGGGACTAGAAGGACCGGTAGCCGTCACCGTCTGCAGCCCTACGGCTTGTGAAGCCGATGCAGCCTCGACGGCGTTAAGTGTCATCGGCCAGCGAGCAGGTGCTTCACTGGCCGAATCACTGCCTGAACTTGAGGCTCTGTTTCTGTCGAAAATTGCGGCGACA
>JAUMAI010000066.1:0-12717 GCA_032116775.1 Pirellula sp.
GAAGCTGGAGCGACATGCTTTGTAGCATGCGAAGAGCTGGGTAACGTTTACGAATGAAAAAATTGCTATCACTGTCGTTCAGATGCCGCACTATCAGACATGAGGGTTGATGATTTCGATGGGCTGATCGTGCCAGGCGGTTTTATGCCTGACAAACTGCGGCGCGATGAAAAGGTTTTGAGTCTGACTCGTGAGTTCTTTGAAGCGGGAAAGTTGGTGGCTGCGATTTGTCACGGCGGTTGGATTCCCATTTCGGCTGGTATTTATAAGGGTATTCGTGTAACCGGATCTCGAGGAATCAAGGATGATTTGGTGAATGCCGGTGCGATTTGGGAGGATGCGGCGGTTGTGGTGGATAAGAATTCGATAAGTTCGCGGAAACCGGATGATTTACCCGCCTTTGGTCGCGAAATCGTCAAGTTTTTAGCGTCGCGACGCTCTTGAATCGCTATCTACGTAGAGAAGCCTGTCGATGGCTACTGTAAAGGTGGCTGCAGAAGAATGTTTCGATGGCTTAAGCTGAGTGTAGGTGCTGTGTGAGGTTGCTGCTCTCGGCGGGAACCGAGTGGAGTCAGAGCTCAGCCGCCCGATACGGTTAAAGCCAAGTAAGACAGAAAGATCATCCAGGCCATATAGATCAGAACCGCGATTCCGAACCAAAAGCGAATTCGAGAGTTTTCACTATCGGTACTGCCTGGAGCTGTCTTGGGCATAGAGGCCAACAAAAAAGAGAAATGTTTCGTCTAGTTGATCTGGCGAATCGTCACCATGCAATGTTTCGGTAGCAAATGCTCAGAACGGTAGTTCGTCTTCCGTTTCGAAGATTGGTTCAAAGGCACCTTCGAAAGGATAGACGTCATCAAAGTCCTCGCGGCGATCGGTTTTCGATTTCTTCATTTGTTTGATGCGAATGAGGTTGTAAACGATTTCACCGAAATCTCCCGTGTTATGAATACCCCATGAGTTCAGAACGGCTTTGGCGAGAAATCCATATTGTTGCACAGCATATTGCCGAATGGCTTCGCACAGTTGTTGGCCGGTGATGTGACGTTCGACGTTACTACCACCTTCACCACCCTTCTGCGCGGGCATGTTCATGACATCTTGAGCATAGGCTAGTGCTTCTCGAACGAATTGATATGCGTCCAATTTATAGCGTTTGTCTTGTTCAAGTAACGCAATGAGCGGATGGACATTAGTGCTGCTCATACTGATAACCACAATTATGTAGGAACGCCGCAAACACGACGTGCGCGGACGATTGATTTCGGGACAAGTTGGCAAAGCGAAAGGACAAGTGAATGCTATTCAGTAAAATCGTCTGACGTTTCCATGTCATCCGGATCTGTTTTGGAACGCTGGTTTGCTTTGCGGATTACGCTAAGGACTTCATGGGACTCGATCAGTAAGCGACGATTGTCCTCCGTTTGGACAACGAGTTGCTGAGACAAAATCTCTTGCCCAATCACTTTGGCTCGACCTTCATGAGTCACGATGTCGCAACCGATCGGGGGCAATTTTATTCTCAATTCTTCGTATGTATCATACTCGTATCGCAAGCAGCACTTCAAGCGACCGCAACGCCCCGAAATTTTTGTCGGGTCGAGAGTTGCTTTTTGCATTTTGGCCATCCGCATAGAGACCGGTGGCATTTGATGGAGATGAGTGTTGCAGCAGACGGGTTTTCCACAATCGCCATAGTCGGCAAGCAATTTGGCTTCATCGCGAACGCCGATTTGACGCATCTCTATTCTGGTTTGGAAATCGCTGGAGAGTCGTTTGACCAGTTCGCGAAAGTCAATTCGCTGTTCTGCCAGATAGTAGACGACAATTCTTTCTCCGCCGTGGATATGCTCGAGGTCGACAAGATCCATCTCCAGCTTCATTTCGCGGATGACTTGCTTGCAGCGCTGGAATTCGTGGCGAATTAATTGCCGCAGTCTCTCAATCTCTACAAGATCTTCTGGCGTTGCTAGGCGTTGGATCGAGCCGCCAGGTGGATCTTTCAAGGTTGCAACAATGGCAGGGCTAGCCTCGTTTAGGACCTCACCAACTTCTAGACCGCGAGGTGTGCGAGCAATGACCACCTGCCCACGACTGTAGGTTCTACGAGCCTGCATAACATGCAGGGTTCGCATGATGCCGCAACGCACGATATAGAGCGTTTGGGTGTCAGTACTGATGGCTAGAGTCCTTAGAGCCTAGAGATGAGATCATCCACAACCGTAATGTTGTACGTGTTTCAGTGAATCACGACAACAGGATGTCTGTTTCTTCCAGGGCTTCAATATTGAGTTGTGTCGACAAGAGCATTGCGTTGGCGTGCGAACCCATGCAACGCATATATTCTGCGACCCCGCCGCCAATCATCTAAAACATCTTAGCCGGGCCATTTGTTGGCGATCTGAGAGATACAAAAAGTGTATTCAGGGCCAACGCTCTTGAGAACAGCGGTGCGAGTGCCGTTACTTTGCGGAATAAGTTCGATCTCTAAATAGTCTTCGGGTAGAGCCGCTGTGACCTTATCGGACCATTCAATCCAAGTGTAGGCAGGTTGCTGCATTAATTCGTCGACGCCCAGGTCATGGAATTCTTGTATTTCTTTGAGCCGATAAGCATCCAGGTGATGGACTTCCGGCGTGGTGGGATAGGTCTGTACCATCACATACGTAGGGCTGGTCACCCAATTGGAATTGCCACCAAGGGCTTCAACGAAGAAGCGAACAAGTTGTGTTTTTCCAGCCCCCAACGTCCCTTTCAGGCCTACCGTCACAGGAATAGGGAGTTGTTTGACAAGTAATTTTGCTAAGCGAGCCGAATCAGTTAATGACTTTAACTCGCAGGTCCAGCCTTGGGTCAGATCAGATTGCATGATTGGAAATAATCAAAAGCTAAATGAGTGGGGGATGTCTCCGTCAGGACACCGACCCGATATGAACCAGGAACACAACGAATCTTTATTTTATATCGATTATTTCGACTTCAAAGTATGCGTCGAATTTAGCGAAACATTCTTGCTGAGGTAAATTTTTGTCGATTGGGCTCAATTGTGTGAGTACCCGGTGGGAGGGAGTTGCTGTAATTTTTGACCGATTTTTGACCAAAGTCCGGTTCTTGGAGTGAATTCACCAACCACAAAAAATTGGGACGAACCGCCAAGTGAGTCCAAAACGGGCATTTTTTCCTTGGGAATGGCTAACAATAGCTCAAAGTCCTCACCATCCCCTAAAGCATGGTGTACAGGTGCTCGCCCTGTTGTTTTTGCCAATTCATGAGCCGCCTCACTGACGGGTATTTTATCGAGCTCGATCGTGGCGCCAATTCGGCTGGCCGTGGCGACGTGGTGAAGATCCAAGGCTAGGCCATCGCTGATATCCGTGGCCGCATTGACAATGCCTTTACCCGCCAGGCTTTCCGCCACATCTAAACGAGGTTGAAAGTCTAAATGCTTTCCCAGAATGCTTCCCCCTAGCGGGCCAGTCACCACAGCCAAATCTCCAGGTTGGGCGCCCGATCTTTTCCAGATCTCGTTATCGCGCGATTGACCTATCGCGGTAACGCAAATATTCAGCGGCCCTTCCCAGGTATTGGTATCTCCGCCGGAAATACTGACCCCATAGCGTTCGGCCATTTCGCATATCCCTTCAAAAAGATCGCGAGCTAATTGTCCCGAACTGCCTCTTGGTAAAGTGAATGAAACCAATAACGAGACTGCGCGGCCTCCCATCGAGGCTATGTCGCTCAAATTGACTGCCGCGGCTTTGCGCCCAATACGTCTGGCGTCGTGTTCGCCAAGCTTAAAGTGAGTCCCATCGCCTAAGGCGTCCGTCGTCAAGATGAGTTGGTTGCAGCCAGATCCGTCGGAGTGGAATTCCAGCACAGCGGCATCATCACCGATACCTAACAAAGGTTGAGGTAAGCCGGCAGCTCGGCGTTTGGCCCAGGCGATAAATTCTGCTTCCATAATTGCTGTTTCAGTTAGAGGAATCTAAGCAGGTTATGTTCGAATCGGATTTAGTTAGTACTTGGGTTGGCTGCTGCAATGGATCCGGTAAAGAATCGTTCCGCACATTCCACTGCGAGTTATTCTGAGCAATTACTTCTCAGCAATTACTTTTCTTCGGCAGAGTAGGCAACTCGTCGTCGTATCGAGCGATAGTAGCAGGCAATATCGTAAATCGTACCAAGAAGCGTGTAGTTTAGTACCGGGCAGTTTAGTACCGGGCAGTTTAGTACCGGGCAGTTTAGTACCGGGCAGTTTAGTACCGGACAGTTTAGTACCGGGCAGTTTAGTACCGGACAGTTTAGTACCGGACAGTTTAGTACCGGACAGTTTAGTACCGGACAGTTTAGTACCGGGCAGTTTAGTACCGGACAATGGATAAGTCTGGAATCTTATCGCGGATGGAGTGATTTGCGGGCTCGAGACGAATTTCGTTGTCTGGTTAATGAAGCGTTTGGGGGCTTGTAGGAAAGTGCAGGGAGTCAGCCGGTTGCGAGATAAAAAGTGGTTGCTGACCCTTTATTCGAACGATTTTTGGCAAAGTTTGGTTCGATTGAGCGCTTGCCTGCGAAGCGATAAAGTAAAACCAGGTGGTTTTCGCAGTTCCTTTTGGCCTCCCCAACGGCAATCCTGCTACGGGGCATATCTTCAGGATGCAGGCAGGTTGCTTGTTAACTCGAAAAAAGCCTAGAATTACCAAGTCGGCAGTTTGATATTTTTCCTCTTCACCAACAGAGCTATTGGCGTACTAAGTTCGTCAACGAGCGAGATCATCGGAGCGTGTAAGCAATGGCAACAACATTGGAACCGGTCGCACTTCCCAAGGTTCGACATACGGAATGTTTTATCGATGGCAAATGGGTTCCGGCTGCTAGCGGTAAAACCTTCGCGACAATGAACCCAGCTACGGAAGAAGAGATAGCCCAAGTTTCGGAGGGAGATGCTGCCGATATTGATCGAGCTGTTAAGGCCGCTCGTCGCGCTTTTGAATCGGGGCCATGGAGTCGAATCGATGCGCGAGATCGTGGTCGTTTGATTTACCGCTTGGCGGATTTGATCGAAGAGGAAATTGATGAGCTAGCTGCTCTTGAATCGCTCGATAACGGCAAACCAGTTCGCGATGCTCGCGCTGCCGACCTGCCGTTGGTCGTTGACTGTTTGCGATACTACGCAGGCTTTGCTGATAAAATTCAGGGAGCAACTATCCCTGTTCGCGGAAACTATTTTACTTACACCAGGAAAGAACCTGTCGGAGTTGTCGGTCAGATTATCCCGTGGAACTTCCCGATGCTGATGGTGGCCTGGAAATGGGGCCCCGCTTTGGCTGCTGGTTGCACTATCGTGATGAAGCCAGCGGAACAAACTCCGTTGACATGCTTGCGCATGGCACAGTTAGCCAAAGAAGCTGGATTTCCTGACGGCGTAATCAATGTCGTTCCAGGATTTGGACCAACCGCCGGTGGATCATTAGTCAAACATCCCGGTGTGGATAAAATTGCTTTTACCGGAGAACATCGCACAGCTCAAATTATCATGCGCGAGGCTGCGGAGACTCTAAAGCGCTTAACATTCGAACTAGGTGGCAAGAGTCCCAACGTAATTTTGGCAGATGCGGATCTCGATGCCGCCGCAGCAGGTACTCATTTCGGCCTCTTCTTCAATCAAGGCCAGTGTTGCTGCGCAGGAAGCCGCGTTTTTGTCGATGAACGAGTTCACGAAGAGTTTATTGCCAAATTACAGAAGCTTGCCACCAATCGCAAATTGGGCAATCCACTCGACCGAGCCACCGAACAGGGGCCACAGGTCGACCAAGCACAGTTCGATAAGATCATGAAGTATATCAACCTGGGACAGCAGGAAGGTGCTAAGTGTTTAACTGGCGGTAAACGTTTCGGCGATAAAGGATACTTCGTTGAGCCCACCGTTTTCGATAACGTTACCGACGACATGTCGATCGCACGCGATGAGATCTTCGGGCCAGTGATGAGTGTACTCAAGTTTAAAGATTGGGATGAATTGATTCAGCGTGCTAATAACACATTGTATGGCTTAGCGGCTGCAGTGTGGACACGCGATATTGGTCGTGCCCATGACTTTGCACGACGCGTTCGAGCCGGCACTATTTGGGTGAACTGCTATGACGTGTTTGATGCCGCTGCACCATTTGGTGGCTTCAAGATGTCGGGTCAAGGACGTGAATTGGGTGAGGAAGGTATGAAGCCTTACACCGAATCGAAGACGGTGACGATTCAATTATAAAAGTGTTTGCTCTTTATCGTTTCTATTCTTCGCGTTAGAGACGGCTCGTCGTCCCACCGACGTCGAGGAAAAATTTGAACTCCATGCCTCAACCGATTCGCCAGAATTGGTTGAGGCATTTTTATTTCCTAGCCAACTATTTCCTAGCCAACTATTTCCTAGCCAACTATTTCCTAGCCAACTATTTCCTAGCCAACTATTTCCTAGCCAAAGCAGTGAGCAATAGCGACTAGGGGTAATCCACTTCGGGCTACGAAAGTCCTCCGAAGATGCGCGAGCCGGTGCTATCGCCGGAGGGACGAAGCTCTATTTGCTCCGGCGCGATATCGATGATCGAGTCTATGTTCTCTGGTGGAATCTCTCGTCATCGCTAGGAGAATCGAGCGGTCTTGGCTAGATTGGTGTTGGTGGCCATGTAAAAAAACTCACTGGGGCTGATGAAATTCACGTAGTGAATCGAAGCGATTTTATTTCGATGGGCGGACTTGGTTGACGAGTGGCTATTTTCTTCTGGGGGTTTGGGAGGTTTGGGTGTTTTCGGGTGCTGGCATTTATCAAAAGCCTCTCTATTCGGATTGATCTGCTTAGCGTGATGAATTACATAGGATGATTAAGCTAGAGGGAGGCCAGTTTCAGCAGGGACTGGGGGATTTGGGGCGTCGGCTTTCGGGAACGTGTTTCGTGAAGGTGTGCGATCGGTGCATGAGATGGCTTGGTGGGAAGTTAAGAATAGTCCCCCCCTTTCATCCACATTCTACAGATCGCAGAAAAGTGAAATAGAGATAGGTAGAGCAAGTTACTTGCCAGGATAGGAAAGGGATTTCCGCGTGCGCTACACAATGCTGGAATTAGCGTCAAAAATTGGTGGCAGTGTAGACGGTGATGGCGTTGGCGTATTGATTGCGGGCGCAGCGCCATTGCAGGATGCAACCAGCGGCGATTTGAGTCTGGTCGACCACGCAAGGAATCTCAACAAATTGTTGTCATCGACGGCAGCAGCGTTTGTCGTACCCTCAGATTTTCCAGCAGTCGATCGACCGCTGATTCGTGTCGATAATCCTCATGCCGCCTTCATCAAGGCTCTCGAACTTTTTCGTCCTGCGCGAGTTTCAATGTCCGGTGGAATTCATCCGCAGGCGTACGTTGACGCTTCAGCGAAGATTGCCGAGGGATGTTGGATTGGACCAGGGGCAACGGTTGGAGCAGGTGTTTCCATAGGGCGAGGTACACGATTGCATGCAGGGGTGCATATTCAAGCAGATTGTCAAATCGGCGAAAACTGCGAGTTTTATCCAGGCGTAGTGTTGTATCAGAAAACGATCGTTGAGGATCGTGTCTTGATACATGCCGGCAGTATTATCGGTGCACATGGATTTGGGTATAAGCTTCAGCAAGGCCGGCATTGTCCAACGGCGCAGTTAGGGTGGGTGCACATCGAAGCCGATGTCGAGATTGGGGCGGGAGCAACGATCGATCGCGGAACGTATGGAGCGACGCGCATTGGCGAAGGTACTAAGATCGATAATCAAGTACAAATCGCCCACAACTGTCGGATTGGTAAGCACAACTTGATTTGTGCTCAGGTTGGAATCGCCGGAAGTTGTTCGACGGGCAGCTATGTTGTCTTGGCGGGGCAAGTCGGCATGAAGGACCATATTCACTTGGCCGATGGTGTTATCGTAGGAGCTCAAGCGGGATTGATGTCGGATGCGGCAGCGGGCCAAGTGCTACTTGGTAGTCCAGCAATCAATCAAAAGGATCAGATGCAAATCTTCGCTTTGCAAATGCGTTTGCCTGAAATGCGTAAGCAACTAAAGCATTTGCAGTCGACAGTGGAGCAACTGCAAAATGGTGTTATCCGAAATGATCAACGAGACGCCAGTGGAAGTCAAAGCACTGGCGATGCAGCCTAATTGGATTTGCCAAGGTAAGTTGGCTTAGGCTTTTGTTGCGGCAAGCGGAAGCTTCTGCCGGTGAATGAGTACGACAGCGAAAGCAGCAAGCAGCAGATGGTTGACATCACCGATTCGATATCGATCAGTAAACTTGAGCCCGTAGGCATGGTGGCTGGTTGGGGTAGATATCCACTGGTTGTCGCAGAAAAGTTGAAGGCTCAAGGTGTGCCGCTGGTTATCGCTGCGGTGCGTGATCATGCCGATCCGGCTCTGCAAGAAATGTGTGATGCTATCGAATGGTTTGGCGTTGCGAAGCTCGGTGGACAGATCAATTTATTTCGGCGGCACCGAGTCAAGCGTGTCGCTTTAGCTGGTAAATTATTCAAAGATAAATTGCTGTTCGGAAAGGGAGGCTGGTGGCGCCATTTGCCCGATTGGCAATGTATCAAAACCCTGTATCCACATTTCGTAACACGTTCTCAAGATACTCGCGATGATTCTTTGCTCAATGCAGTTTGCAACACTTATATGCGACAAGGAATTGAAATAGTGCCAGGAACCGATTTTGCGAAAGAGTTGCTGGTTGAAGAGGGGGTGCTAAGCAAGCGTAAGCCGAGCTTTGTGGAGCAGAAAGATATCGAATTCGGGTGGAAAGTTGCTAAGCAGATGGGGGATTTGGATATTGGGCAAGGTGTCACGGTTCGGGATCAAACCGTGTTGGCCGTGGAAGCGGTTGAAGGAACTGATGCGCTTATTATTCGGACTGGCCAGATATGTCCACGCGGTGGCTTTACGCTCGTAAAAGTTGCAAAACCACAACAAGATCCGCGCTTTGATTTACCGACCGTAGGTTTGCGCACGATCACATTGTTGCACCAATCGGGTGGAACATGTCTCGCTGTTGAAGCGGGCAAAACGATCTTTGTCGAGCGCGAAGAAGTTCTCGATTTCGCAGCTGCTAAACGTATTGCGGTTGTGGCATTAAAAAAGGCGTAGCGCGCCATTGTGATCACTGAAACACCGAAGGGGGCGACGAGTTGGAGTCGAATTTGCTTGACCCCGATGATCAGTGCGGTAAAATATGCCCCTACAAGATATTACAACAAGCGACGACATCAGTGATAAAATCTTAGAGAAAAGTCTCTACGGAAATTCCTTTTAGATTTTGTATGTTGTTCAAGCGTTTCTTAAATCCAACGTCGGATGGTTAGAGCTTTCTGACGATGATAGATAGGACTTCTGGTTGGTTGCATGCTGCTCAAGATGAACCAGAACGAAGTCCATGTACTGGCACCTGCCAAGGTGAACCTGCATTTGGAGTTGCTCCGGAAGCGACCTGATGGGTTCCACGATATAGAGACCATCATGCTCGCGGTCGATCTGTACGATTCGTTACAGATGATTCGACGCGATGATGGAATTGTTTCTCTCGACCTGCGATTGCCCGGTCAACGAGAGAAGCAAGGATATTCTGCACAAGAAACAAAGCTCGCGGCAGCGACAAACAATAGCTCACCTAGTTACGCAAGGTCGATTGAGAGTAGCGAGAAGCTTGGTGTTCAGCCAACGGAACGCTCAGCAGATAATCGAAATCGAAGCGTTGATAGTTCAGAGTCGGATCCAGCCTGGGTGATTCCAGCAGATTCGACAAACTTAGTGGTTAGAGGTTTGGAAAGGTTGCAGAGCCTGCTGGGGATTCGGCAAGGTGTGCATGTTGTATTGACGAAGAAAATTCCTGCTGCGGCGGGGCTCGGTGGAGGCAGTAGCGATACGACTGCTGCTCTGACCGCGGCGAGTTTACTGTGGTTGGGACGGTTTGACCGAGCCGCTGTTGAAGCGGTAGCGAGTCAGATGGGAAGTGATTTGTCCTTTTTTTTAGGGAGTGCAGGTCAAGCTAAATCTGGCATTGCCTTTTGTAGTGGTCGAGGAGAGCAGGTATCTCAGTTGACGCTCGGCGGAAGATTGCATGGTGTCATAGCACATCCACCCGTCGGTTGTTCGACTGCAGAGGTTTATCGACGTTGCCGTGTGCCAACGGAACCGAGGTCTGCGGACGAGATGATTGCCGTTTTAGCGGAAGGAAGGTTTGAGAATCTTCCGGATCTGTTGTGTAATCGACTTGAGGAAGCTGCAAGTCTGGTAACACCCTGGGTAGAGCGTTTAAGGACTTGGATGAATCATTCGTCCGCGTGGTGCCATCAGTTAAGTGGTAGCGGTTCAGCTCGGTTTGCCTTATGCCGCAATGCCGAGGAAGCAAAACAACTTGCCAATGACCTAATCGCTTTAGGACTTCAGCGGGTTCATACGTGGCAATCCTGCATAACGCCCGCGATTGAGGTTCAATTGAGTTTGGGATCAGAACACATTGATTGAGTGCAACATGCGAAGGAGTGGTGGCGATGGAGATTACCGAAGTTCGCATTAAGCTGATGGAAGACTCAGAAGATCGACTAAGAGCTTTTTGCTCGATTACCATTGACCATAGTTTTGTGGTGCGAGATCTAAAGATCATTGAAGGATCTTCGGGGCCCTTCGTAGCTATGCCAAGTCGCAAGCTGACCGCTCGCTGCCATCGCTGCGGCCATAAGAATTATCTGCGAACAACGTTCTGCAATCATTGCGGCGTTCGCGTACGTCAAGGGCAAGAAATTCGCGACGAAGAAGGCAATTCCAGTAAGCTCTATGCAGATATTGCCCATCCCATCAACCAAGCTTGTCGAGATCTAATTCAAAAAGCTGTACTGTCCGAATACCAAATGGAATTGGAACGTGCCAAACAGCCTGGTTACCGGTCACGTTACGACGAGGCCTATACAGATACAAGTGAAACGGCTTCTCCAATTGCTGAATCTGTACCACATGGTACTATTGTGTCTCCTCCGCACAGTAGCGGACCCCGGCGTCCTCACATGCTCGATCAACCCGGGCAAAGCGGTACTTCGCCGGTAAGTGAAACTAATCCGCCGCATATTTCAGGCAGTAATTCTCGCACTTCCGGATAGGGAGTGGATCAGATCGTTGAGCCAATGACCTCCAATGCCCTGCCACTACCTATAGATGAAATACTTCCTTCTATATGTGCGGCGTTCCAGAGTCACTCTTCTTTGGTCATTCAGGCTCCACCTGGAGCAGGTAAGACTACGCGTATTCCCCCTGCTCTGACTCGCATGGCCAACTCGCTGCCGGGGCAAATTGTCATGGTACAGCCGCGACGCTTGGCGGCACGGACCGCTGCTGCACGCATCGCTGCTGAACAAGGCTGGACTCTAGGTAAAGAAGTTGGTTACCAAGTACGGTTCGAGCGTAAAGGGGATGCGAATTCAAAGATTATGGTCGTTACCGAGGGCGTCTTGCTGCGACGCTTGCAGCAGGATTCCTGTTTGAGCGATGTTGCGGTTGTTATTCTTGATGAATTCCACGAACGGCGTTTGGATACTGATTTATTGCTTGGAATGGTCCGACGAGTGCAGCAGACGATTCGACCTGAACTGCGTCTGTTGGTCATGTCGGCGACATTAGATGCAGAGCCAATTGCGACTTTTTTGACGCCAGCCAAATTAATCACCTCCCAAGGTCGATCCTTTCCGGTCGATATTCGCTTTCATAAAGGTTTCGACCGACTTCAGTGGCTCGATGCCCTCGTGCAAAAAGTAACTGAAGTTGTGCAACGCGACGGTGGCGACACCTTAGTGTTCTTACCAGGAGTTGGAGAGATACACCGAGTTCAGCAATTGCTGTCACAGCGTTTGCCGAGACAGGATTTTGAGCTTCTACCACTCTATGCTGATCTGCCACCTGAGCAGCAGGATCGAGCCCTTAATCCATCGCCACGGCGAAAAATTGTTCTCGCTACCAATGTCGCTGAAACCTCGATTACCATTGATGGAATTGTGAACGTCATCGACAGCGGCCTAGCGCGTGTCCTGCGACATGATCCGGAGGTTGGGCTGGACCGATTACAACTTGAGCCTATTTCGCAAGCTTCAGCGGCTCAGCGAGCAGGTCGTGCGGGTCGAACTGCTCCTGGTGTTTGTTATCGAATGTGGGATGAAGTTACTCAGCGAACGAGGTCTGCATTCACACCTCCCGAAGTTCAGCGAATTGATCTTGCGTCGGCCGTCTTGCAATTATTGTGCTGGGGTGAGCACGAAATATTGGAATTCCCCTGGTTCGAGAAGCCTCGAGTGGAGGCTGTGGAGCAGGCTCTAAAAATCTTGCAACTCTTGGGAGCTATCGACAGCGATCGAATTACTCCGTTGGGGAAAGAGATCGCTAATTTACCGCTTCATCCTCGACTGGCTCGTATGCTGGTTGAAGCTTTGCATCACGGTGGATTAAAGCAGGCAGCGATTGCTGCTGCGATCTTGTCGGAGAGGGATCCGTTTGGGCGTAGACATCAACATGCGAGTTCATCTGGACGTCACGCGCCTCCTACGCGTCGTTCCGTCCGATCTGCTTGCGATTTATTGGATCGAGTAGAGGCGATCATGGAGTATCAATCTACCGGTCGTGAGGAGTTCGAGATCGGGCAACTTAACACAGGGGCTGCCCACCAAGTGC